>JAWVYG010000622.1:0-2738 GCA_033722815.1 Halioglobus sp. | reverse complement strand
GCCGCAGTGGCGGACGTGCGACGGCCAGCGTCCGGTACGGCCCGCTGTGTCTGGATTTCAGTGCCCGGGCGGTAACGCTGGACGGCGCCGCCGTGGAGCTGACGGCGTATGAGTACAATACGCTGGAGTACCTGGCCCACCGCCGGGGAGAGGTGGTTTCCAAGGCGGAGCTTACGGAACACCTGTACGACCAGGATTTTGACCGCGACAGCAATGTGATCGAGGTATTCGTCGGTCGGCTGCGCAAGAAGCTGGACCCGACGGGCGCGTTGCAGCCGATTGCGACGGTACGCGGGGCCGGGTATCGCTTCGTACTGGAGCCAGAGACTTGAAGGGATCGCTGCGGTCCAGGTTGCTCGCGGCCAATCTCGTCCTGTTGCCCCTGTTTCTCGGGGCGACAGGGTACTACCTCGAGCGCGGATTTCGGCTCAGTCTCGATTCTGCCGCAGACGAACGCTTGCAGGTGCAGTTGCTTGCGCTCATGGCGGAGGCGGATTTCGACCAGGAACTGGTAATGCCCGCGCAACTGCTGGAGGCGCGTTACAACCAGGCCAACTCGGGCCTGTACGCGGTGATTACCGATGGCGAAAACAATTCCCGATGGGTGTCCTCGTCAGCCGTAGAGCTGGGCGTCGAGAAGCTCAGTGGCCTGGCGGGCAAGCTGTCCAGCGGCGAGCGCCACTTCAAACGTCGCGATACGCTCTACCACGCGGCCTGGTCGGTGATCTGGCAGACCGACTCCACCGAGGTCCCGCTTACCTTCCACGTTTTCGAGTCGACGCTGCCCGCCGCCGCGCAGCTTTCGAGCTTTCGCGCCAGCTTGCTGTTGTGGCTGGGTGGCGCCGCGGTGGCGCTGCTCGCCGGGCAGTTGCTCGTCATGTACTGGGGCCTGCGGCCCCTGCAGGACGTGGCGCGCGATATCGCCGCCATAGAGAACGGCGAGGTCGACAGGCTTGGCGGCGCCTACCCGCTGGAAGTCAGCACGCTGACTTACAATCTTGACAGCCTCCTGGCGTCGGAAAAACAGCGGCGCGAACGCACCCGCAATACCCTGTCCGACCTGGCCCACAGCCTGAAAACGCCGCTGTCGGTCATCCGCAGCGCCGATCCCGGCGACGCCGACTACCTGGAGATCGTCGCCGAGCAGACCGACCTGATGGAGGCCATCGTCGGCTACCAGTTACAGCGCGCATCCGGTGGCACCCATAGCCTCCTGCGGATGGTGACCATCGCCCCTGTTGTGGAGAGACTGCGGGACTCGATGCAGAAAGTTTACGCAGACAAGCACATGCAGTTTGATCTGCGGGTAGACAGCGGTGCGAGGTTTCGCGGTGACGAGAGGGACCTGATGGAGATTCTTGGCAACCTCATGGACAATGCCTGCAAGTACGGTCGGTCGCGGGTGTCCGTCTGTGTCCGCCGCAGCGGTTCCGGCCTGTTTTTCGCCGTGGAAGATGACGGGCGAGGCATCCACCCGGATTTGCGCGAGGCTATCCGTGATCGCGGGGCGCGGGCCGACAGCACGCCGCCGGGGCAGGGCATCGGGCTGGCGGTGACCGCGGATATACTGGCCAGTTATAACGCTGAGCTATCGATTCACGAGAGTGAACTGGGCGGCGCGAGGATAGAGGTCAGGGTGCCCTGAGCCGTGTATCCAGCCGGCCCGCGGACGCACACTGTGCATACTCAGGCGGGACTGTCCGCGTTCCATGCGAAGTTATAGCGCAGGAACTGCAGTTTGAACGCCAGCCCGTGGTCGGGATCGTCCTGCCAGCCGTCGGGCGACTGCGGGTTGTGGTGCAGCAGCTGCACTTCGACGCCCTCTGACCTGACCCTGTCATCTATCGCGATCTCGAGCTCCGCGTTCTCCAGGCTCAAATCCATCTCCCACTGGTGCGTCCTGATGCGGGTGGAGGTGTTGCCCGGCGTGTAGTGGCCTGCCACGGTGAGCAGCAGGTGACTGGGTCCCGACTCTGCATGGGTCTGCGGCAACTGGAACGCGAGCCGGGATTCGCTGCCCACCGACCAGACACCATCCTGCTCGGGGCCTCTCCAGCCCGCATTGGGTGCGCCGGCGATCCTTGCCAATGGGCGGGAGGTCAACAGCTCCCCAAGCCACAGCTCTCGTGGCGGCGCGATGAGGGTGTCATAGATCGAGGCATAGTAGGCCAGTTCTTCCGCGCCCGCCGGAGCGACATCGGACGACTCCGGCGCCGTTGCCTCCGGGTTTCCGAAGCCTTCGCCAGAGATGATGAAATCCGCGAACAGTTTCCGGTTATCGGCCTCGTAGTGTGACTGCAGTTGCTCGATCTCTGCCGTGGTGAGGAAGCGCTTCGTGCCGCGCGCCCGTCCGGATACTGTCGACAGGGCTTTCGACAGGCGCAGCAGGCCTTCGTAGGGCGCACCGGCAGCGTTGGCGAGCAATAGCAGGGCGGCGGCCCGCGCATCGAGGCTGTGATTGACCCTTGAGTCCTGCAGGCAGAATTCCTCGTCCTGTTCCAGGCCCAGGCTACCGACAAAGTCGGTCACCACGTTGCCATTCTCAAGCCGTGAGCGTTCATACACCCGTGCATCGATGCGGGTGCCCTCCGGGAAAGCTTGCCTCCAGCGCTCCAGCACGTCGCCAAACTGCAGGTAAGACGGCGTGATGTCTGAGGGGTCCGTCCTGTGGAAGAGCAGCGGCTTCGAGAGCGATTTGAGGCTCTCCATCTCCTGTATGACGGCAGACTGGAAAAGTG
>JAWVYG010000621.1:0-2741 GCA_033722815.1 Halioglobus sp. | reverse complement strand
GGCCGCACTGGTGCCGGTGCGGCTGAAATTGCGCAGGCTCATACTGCCCAGTGCGTCGATGAGATGGTCGAGCAGGTGTCCCGGCACGTCCTCGAGCGTTCCCGGCAGTGCCTCGCCATCCTGCTGTCCGACCCGGATCGCCCGGAGTCGTTCGACGAGCGCGCCAGTGTCGATAGCGCGGATTTCAAGCTCGGGCGACTCCGGCAGCAGCTGCGAGTACAGCGGCGGCTGGTCGCTGTCCAGGTTGACGATGAACAGGCCGTCACCCTGCGCGCCGATGGCAACGAGTCCGGACAGGTCCCGCAACGCCAGGTAGATGCTGTCGAGGTCGCCCTGGCGCAGCTTGTTCGGCTTGCAGCAGCCGAGGACGATGGCCTGCAGGTAGGTCGCGCGGATCGTGGTCTCTGCGCTGCGGGAATACTGCACCGGGAGGTCCAGCAGCTGCTGGCTCTCACCCAGCGCATACAGCTGGTGCAGGGCCTGCCAGCCGTGTATCGGCAGCGGCCGGTATAACTGGAACGCCTTGAGCACGCGCAGGCCCGCGAATACCAGTGCCCGCTGCAGCGCCTGGCAGGCCAGTCGCGCCGGGTTGATGTCGCGAATGGCGTCCTTTTGCCGGATCGCCTGCACCGCGACGATGGTATAGGCGGTGCAGGCCGACGCGAGGAGCTTTTCCGCCAGTGCCGCCGTCGCCGCCGGCTCCCGCGGGATAACCAGCGGCTGGTTGAGGTATTTCTTGTGCAGGTTGGCCAGCGCCAGGTCCAGCCCTGGCCGCAGGCACTCGAGAATCTGGTACCTGGACTCGGGGGAAACCTTGACCCGGTTGAGCTCCGCCAGTGCGGTGGCAAGGCGCTGTGCCACCGGCTCGGTGTGGGCCACGGGCAGCGCTTGCGCCCAGGCCGCCGCGGCCTCGGGCGTGGCGTGGAACTGCGACGGCGCGGACAGGTCCTGCCTGGGAATGGTCAGTCGGATTTTTGTGCCGCCTGTCATGGGAGCCCTGCTTCGGGATGCTCTGCGCCCGCCTAGAATAGCCCATATGTCGTTTCGGCCGCCAGCGCCCATCTGCCCAAGCCGCGTCCGGTGCGTTATCATGGGCGCCCTTTTTCACGTGGTGCAGAGGCAGACATGGCGACCTATTCCACCAACGAGTTCCGCTCCGGTCTCAAGGTCATGCTGGAGGGTGAGCCCTGCAGCATACTCGACAACGAATTTGTCAAGCCGGGCAAGGGTCAGGCTTTCAACCGGGTCAAGTTGCGTAACCTCAAGACGGGCAGGGTGTGGGAGCGAACCTTCAAGTCCGGGGAATCCCTCGAGGGCGCCGACGTAATGGACCGCACCATGGAGTATCTCTACAACGACGGCGAGTTCTGGTACTTCATGGAGCCTGACACCTATGAACAGCACCAGGCGGACGCCAATGCGGTAGGCGACGCCAGCCAGTGGCTGAAGGAGCAGGACCAGTGCGAGGTCACGCTCTATAACGGCACCCCGCTGTCCGTCGCCCCGCCGAACTTTGTCGAGCTGGAGATCGTGCAGACCGACCCGGGCCTGAAGGGCGACACCGCCAGCGGCGGCAACAAGCCGGCGACGCTCAGCACCGGCGCGGTGGTCAAGGTGCCGCTCTTCCTCAGCGAGGGTGAAGTGGTGCGGGTCGATACCCGCACGGGTGAGTACCAGGGGCGCGCCGGTAAGTCCTGAGCCCCGCGGACATCGAGTGAGTTGGCAACCTTCCGCTACGCTTGCGTCACTGCGTGATCGCGCAAAGCTCCTGTCACAGGTGCGCGAGTTCTTCGCCGCGCGCGGGGTGCTGGAGGTGGAGACACCGCTGCTCGGCAGCCGCGGTGTCACCGACCCGAATCTCGAAGCTTTTACCGTAGCGACCGGCGTTTCACTGTCGGCTCCGCGTTTCCTGCAGACCTCTCCCGAGTATGCCATGAAGCGGCTGCTCGCCGCGCACGGTGCAGCGATCTTCCAGGTCTGCCGCGCGTTCCGCGATGGCGAGGCCGGTCCCCGGCACAACCCCGAGTTCACGATGCTGGAGTGGTATCGGCCGGGTTTCGACCTGCGCGCGCTGATGGACGAAGTGGCGGACCTTGTCTCCCTGTGCCTGGGCGAGCGGCCCGTCGTGCGGTATGCCTACCGCGAACTGTTCCGTCAACACCTGGACCTCGATCCTGTTGCCGCCGCGCCGGCGGCCATCGAGTCGCTGGCGCGCGAACTGCTCGACGTCGGCGACATGCGCGGGGACAGCGACCTGTGGCTGGACTTGCTGATGAGCCACGTGATCGAGCCGCGGATCGCGGGGGAGGGTATGTGCTTCGTATACGATTACCCGGCGTCGCAGGCGTCGCTCGCGCGTATCGATGAGCGCGACGGCGTGCGTGTGGCACAGCGTTTCGAGCTTTACGTGGACGGCGTGGAGCTTGCCAATGGCTACCTGGAACTCACCGACCCCGCCGAGCAGCGCCGCCGCTTCGACGCCGACAACGCAGTGCGCCGCCAGCGCGGCCTGCCCCGCAAGGCCGTGGACGAGAGACTGATTGCCGCACTGCAACACGGCCTGCCAGACTGCAGCGGTGTCGCACTGGGTCTGGACCGGCTGCTCATGCTCAGGGCCGGCGCGGCGCAGCTGGGCGAGGTGCTCGCCTTCGACTGGGAGAGGGCCTGACGGTTGCGTGCGCCGGCGCACGCGCGGGCAAAAAAAAAAACCGGCGCCGGGCCGGCGGAACTTGCAACATATC
>JAWVYG010000620.1:0-2743 GCA_033722815.1 Halioglobus sp. | reverse complement strand
TGTTCGCCGCTGCCCTGGGGGTCCGTCAACACCAGCGGCGCGCCGCCGCCCCCGCGGTCGCCGCGGTTGGGCAGCGTCCACAGGCGCTCGCCGCTGGCGCCGTCCAGTGCCACCAGGCTGATATCTTCGGCCGGGTAGAGCGGGCTGAAATAGACCTGGCCGCCGTCGTCCATCGTGGGCCCCTCCGGGATGAACAGCCCGTGTTCGACGCTCCAGGCGACCTCCTGCCGCGGCGCCGTCGCAATCCACAGCTGGTCGCTGTTGTGGCTATCGACGTGCAGGGTGCGGAAGGTGACGGGCGCGGTTGTCGGCGGGCCCGCCGGGTCGACCACCGGCCTGCCCTGCGGGCGCCAGTTGCTGCCGCCGTCATCGGGCACCGCGACGGCGAAGGGCTCCGCGGAATACCAGCGCCAGGACAGCCACAGTCCCAGCAGGATGACCAGGCACAGCACGGCAAAGCGTCGCATAGTGAATCTCCATTGGTTGTCGCGCCGTCGCCGCCCGATTATTGCCCAACACGTTTGAAATCTCGATAGCGCCTCGCCGGTGCAAGCCGTGCACTGCGCTTTTCGTGGTGTACACTTGTGCGTCCGAATAACAAGAGCGAGCACGGCATGGCGATAGATTTCAGCTTCAGTGACGAGGTGGAGCAGGCGCGCACCAGTATCCGCACCTTCATGCGCGATACCGTGAAGGCGCGCTTTCGCGAGTTGAGCGCTGACAAGGACGCGGGGGAGGGTGACTGGCGCAAGCTGATCAAGGGCCTGCGCGAGGAGGCGAAGGCGCAGGGTTTCTGGCTGCCGCACATGCCCGCCGAGGCGGGCGGCATGGGCCTGGGCGTGACGGCGCTGGCCGCGGTGGCGGCTGAGGCGGCCAAGGTCCCCTACGGCCCCTACATCATGAACGCCCACGCGCCGGATGAAGGCAACATGCACACGCTGCACCACTTCGCCACCGAGTACCAGCGCGAGAAATACCTGCAGCCGCTGCTGGACGGTGAGATACGCTCCTGTTTTTCCATGACCGAGCCCGAGGTCGCCGGTTCGGACCCGACGCTGATACAGACCACCGCCGTGGAGGATGGTGACGAGTGGGTGATCAACGGCCACAAGTGGTTCACCTCCGGCGCCCGCGGGGCGAAGTTCGCCATCGTGATCGCGCGCACCGATCCCGACGCCGAGATTCCGCAGGCGCGCAACTCGGCGTTCATCGTCGAGTGCGATACGCCCGGATTCGAGCTGGTGCGCGACGTCGAAACCATGGCGGGCAGCCACAACCACTGCGAGATACGCTACACCGATGTGCGCGTGCCGAAGGCCAACCTGCTCGGCGAGCGCGGCGGCGGCCACAAGCTCGGCCAGGTGCGCCTGGGGCCGGCGCGGCTGGCGCACTGCATGCGCTGGATCGGGGAGATCGAGATGGCGCTGGAGATGCTGATCGAGCGTGCCCAGAACCGCTTCGCCCACGGCTCCCTGCTGAGCGAAAAACAGAGTATCCAGTGGATGATGTCGGACAGCGCCATGGAGCTGTACGCCGCCAAGCTGATGGTGCTGCACGCGGCGTACAAGATCGAGAACGGCCTGGACTTCAAGCAGGAGGTGTCCATGGCCAAGCACCACGTCGCCAACACGCTGTGGCGCGTGTGCGATCGCGCCGTGCAGGTCCACGGCGCGCTGGGTTATTCCACCGATTCCCCCCTGTCCGGCATGCTGCAGCAGGCGCGCTGGGCGCGGTTTGCCGACGGCGCGGACGAGGTGCACCAGATGCGCATCGCGGAGATCCTGATGCGCACCTACAACGCGGAGGGCTCGATCAACGGCGCGGTAGGCGCCCTGCCGCTTTAGGTGCCGCGCACAGCCCAATCAACACAGCAGCCAGAGGAACAGGCAATGAACGAAAACAACCCCGCTTACCAGATGTCGCTGAAGTCCCGCGAGTTCCTGAAAACAAAGGACAAGGAGGGCTGGCTGGGCATGTGGGCCGAGGACGGCATCATCGAGGACCCGATCGGCCCCACCATGCTGGACCCGGACGGCCAGGGACACTCGACGCCGGAGGCGCGCGAAGCGTTCTACGACCGCAATATCGCCAACTCGGATATCGAGTACATCATCCACGACACCTACACCTCCCACCTGGAGTGCGCCAACATCGTCACGCTGAACGTGCTGATGAACATCAACGGCAAGACCTACAGCCAGCGCGTGGACGGCGTGTTCTGCTACGCCTGCAACGAACAGGGCAAGCTGACGGCCCTGCGCGGCTACTGGGAATTCGACGAGGGGGCGGCGACGCTGAAGGAGGTCGACGCCGCCTGACGCCTGTTGCGTGCGTCGCCGCGCGCGCCGTTCAATCCTGCGCGTAGTCGATGTCCGGCCCCAGCGGTACCACGCCGGTCGGATTGATGGTGCGGTGCGACGCGTAGTAGTGGCGCTTGATGTGGTCGAAATCCACCGTGTCGGCCACGCCGGGCAGGCGGTAGATGTCGCGCACGTGGCGCCGTAACTGCGGGTAGTCCTCGAGGCGCTGACGGTTGCACTTGAAGTGGCCGTGGTAGACCGCGTCGAAACGTATCAGCGTGGTGAACAGCCGGATGTCCGCCTCCGTCAGCTGCTCGCCCGCCAGGTAGCGCTGCGCGCCGAGGTGCTCCTCCAGACAGTCCAGCTCAGCGAAGAGCTCGCGGTAGGCCTCCTCGTAGGCCGCCTGCGTCGTGGCGAAGCCGGCGCGGTATACGCCGTTGTTG
>JAWVYG010000619.1:0-2745 GCA_033722815.1 Halioglobus sp. | reverse complement strand
TGTTCGTTTCCTGGTGCTTCTCCTTGCGCAACTCGGTAATTTACGGATAGCCGGCCAACGGCTTAAAAAAATTGTTGACCACGATGTCGCCAAACCGCCGGGCAAAGCGCAGGTGTTCCTCTTCGGACAACTGCTGGCCACTCTTTCGCCAACAGGGCCAGCTGGCGCTGGAGCTGACGCGTTTAACTGTTAAACTGTAAAGCAACTACAAGAATAAGCGTGCGCGCTGACTATGGAAGCACTGGCGGCAATAGGCGACTGGATTTCCGAGAGAGAATCTCTGCTCAGTGGTGCCGCGGCGATCATTGTGCTCCTCGGGGTACTGGCTTCCGCTTTCGGTATGCTCTATCGGCATCTGTCAAAGCTTCGCAATGCAGATACAGCCCGGGCGGACTCTGGCGGTGGATCGAAAATCACGCTTCAGGACCTGACCGCACCCGCTCCTTATCCCATCCATTTCGCCGAAAGTGACGGCCTGCGCATTGCCTATGCGGTCCAGGGCGACGGCCCGCCGGACATCCTGGTGACGCCGGGTATTATCACCCACCTGAATATCATGTCCCACATGCCGCCGTTTCGTGACACGGTACAAGCCATTGCAGGCTTTGGCAGGGTAGTAACGTACGACAAGCGCGGCCAGGGGCTGTCGGACCCGGCAGTCAGGCCGCCCACTATGGAAGAGCGGGTGCATGACATAGAAGCGGTGATGGACGCCGCGGGGATGGACGAGGTGGTCCTGTATGGCGTCTCCGAAGGAGGCCCCATGTGCCTGCAATTTGCCCACGATCACCCTGAGCGCGTCAAAGGACTCGTACTGCTCGGAACCACGGCCTGCTGGGAACAGAGCGAAGATTTCCCCATGGGCATCGAGGGACGCGCGCTCGACTCCCTCGGCCGTACCTGGGGAACCGGCGTTTTGCGTGATATGTTCTTCCCGGGCATCACGCGCGAACAGATGGACGACAAGACTTACCAGGCATTTGAAAATTTGTGCGCGACTCGCCAGTCCATACGCCAACTCGTCGAATATATGAAACAAACCGACGTGCGGCCGCTATTGCCGCATATCCACTGCCCGGCACTGGTGATCCACTTTGGCGGCGACCTGGCGGTACCGGTCAGGCTGGGCCGGGCAGTGGCAGAGGGACTTCCCAATGCCGAGTTCCTTGAGGTGAGCGGCATAGATCACGCCGACCTGTCGCAATCAGCTGAAGGCATAGCGCGCATACGCCAGTTCGTCGCGTCGCTCTGAGCATATCGAAGCCAAAGAGACCATCACTGTCTGCGCCTGGTACTTTAATCCGCGTAACGGCAGCTGCGTCCACCTACCCGTGACTGCCGGGCCAGCCCCGCCCGAAAACGTCTCGATGCCGCTATAATTCAGTTACTTCAGTCCCGCAAAACAAGACACCAGGCGGCCCTATGAATACCGAGTCGAACCCGCGCAACGCCGACAGGAAACGGCTGTACAAACTGCTTGTCAGGATCAGTGTCTATTACCTGGTCATGGGAGCCGTACTCTTCGTCCTGGCCGCACTCGTACCCAATGCGCTGGAACTGGCGCCCGTGGGCGGCGTGGGCACGCTTTCAGGCAGTGCCGACGCGGCAACCGCCGAGCTCGAGGAATTATTGCTGAACGACTACCTCGATGATCTCGGCAATACCGCAACGGCACAGGCTGCGGAAAAGTCGGTATTCCTGTTTGAAGATGCACGCGCCCTCCTGTTCGCGATGACCGGCACTCTCATCATGATGCTCCCGGTTTCCTGGCTGTACAAAGAGATTCACCACGATGGCGAGCACGACCAGTCCCTGGACGAGACGACGCTGGTTCTTCCGGCAGTGGTCGCCGGCATTGTGCTTATCGTGCAGCACAGCCTCGCGCTGGCCTTCAGTCTCGCCGGCATCGTCGCCGGCGTGCAGTTTCGCCGCGCGCTGAGTGACACCTTCGACACACTGTTCATCTTTGTCGCCATCGCCGTGGGTATCGCAGGTGGCATCAAGGCGCTGGATATCGCCTTCGTATTGACGGTGTTCTTCAACTACGCGACGTTGTTCATCTGTATTTTCGGCGACGGCCTCGATTCCTATCACCGCGCGGAGAAGAAGCGTCAGCGAAAACTGCGCAAGGAGCAGGAATCAGCGGAAGCCGCCGGGGCCGGTGACGATCAGCCCTGAGTGTAGGCAATCACCTCGCCGCGGCAGCGGTCGATAATTTTCTTCTGCACCTGGCGCTCGTCGTTGATCAATTCGTAGAAGGACTCGATAAAGGCGAGCGTACGCTTGCGGTAGCGCTTGTCGAGCAGCGCGGATTCGGCAAACAAGGCCAGCGCCTGCGCACGACGCGCGTTGAAGCGTTCGATGGCGGCGCGGTAATGGCGCGGCTGCTTGCACCAACCGGTGAAGTAGCGCTGGGTGACCCTGCGAATCGGCAGGTGCTCCGGCGGGTTGGCATAGGAGGCGTTGACCAGCCCGGAGGAATCGAAGTCGTAGGGCACGGGAATGTACCCCGACTCCCCGTCACCGATCAGCCTGCCGTTATGACAGCAGGGGTTGCCCGGCAGGCTGCTGAGGGTCGAGTAGTCGTTGTTGCCGATCATGAGCTGGAACAGCTCCACCAGCGCTGTCTGCGCCAGGTCCATGTCCCCGCGCGCCACCTTCTCTGCCTGCACCCGCCGCATGCCGTAGCGCGCCGCCATGGCCCCGGCGTCCTCGATCAGGAAATTGGTGCTGCTCCGGGGTTGC
>JAWVYG010000618.1:0-2749 GCA_033722815.1 Halioglobus sp. | reverse complement strand
GTGTTCGCTGCGGTCGGACAGGGTGACCTTCAGCCGGTGGGCGCCGGCGATGACGTGGAAGTTGGTAACGATCAGGCCCTGCCTGTCCCAGACGAAGCCGGTGCCGCTGCCGCGCGGGATCTCGCGCACGTCCAGGCTGAACAGGCTGCGCTGCAGCGCCGTGTTGGTGACGTAGACAACCGCGGGGCTGGCCTTGTCGAAGACCTCGGTGGTGTTGGCCTCGTCGTCTGTGGCGAAGCTGAGGTAGTCCACCTCTCGGGCCTGTGTGTCGACGGCGAAGGCCGCGATGCACATGAACAGTAGCGCTACCAGACGCGCGACAGCGGGGTACCGGCGCGTGACATGCCCGGCGTGATCAGTCTTCATTGAATGCCTTGGCGAACTTGCGGATACGTGCGGCGTTGGCGCCGATGTCCCCCTGGCCCACACGCGAGACGGAACGCAGGTCTATCTCACTGCCCGCCGCCGCAGCGCGGATACGAATGACCACGTCGTCCTTGAACGCCATGATGCTGGTGGTTTCCACTGCCTCGATCGTTCCCGCCGCGCGATCCTGGTGGTAGACCTGCCAGCCCAGCTCCCCTGCCACGACCAGCGCGCGCGCGAAGGCGTCACTGGTGGAGAGGGGGGACTCGAGCGTGGCCAGGTCGGGGTAGGCCGCGAGCTGCTGCTCGATGACCTCGGGCTTGATGGCCAGCGTATTGGCGTTCGGGCCGCGCTCGCGTTGCGCCGCGACGAAGACGGGCGGGTCGGACGTATCCGTGGTGATGTCGTGTATGCGCGGGTAGTCGCCCCCGCCCAGTGTCAGCGACAGCAGCGCCGCGGTGCCCGGCAGCGTCAGCAGTGCGCGCTGCACGATAGCACCGCGCAGCGCTGCGAAGCGCGGTAACAGCAACAGCGAGATAAACAGGATGAGCAGCACGACGCTGCCCAGGCAGGCCAGCGCGTAGAGCAGCAGGCCCTGCTGCCAGGCGCCGGAGCGCACCGTCAGTACGGATAGCGGCAGTACGACCAGCAGGGTGATCGCCAGGTAGCCGGGCCATGTGACGATCCCGGGTGTTGCGGTCTTCTCGTGCATGTCAGGCTCCTGTCGCGTAGTTTGCGCCGCCGCCAAGCATACTACCGGCGGGCGCCACTGGCGAGGGCGGCACCGGTTCAATTGGCCATCCCCGACGCGTCTTTGCCGCCGGCCGGTTTGAGCTGCATTGGAGCTTCTGCTTAACTGGCGCGCCTTGCAAGGTAAAGGGGCGCGTCGCGTCGCGCATGGAATCCGGAGGAAACGGTTATGGGAAGAGTTGAGGGCAAGGTCGCCATCGTGACGGGGGCAGCCAGCGGCATGGGCCGGGCCGATGCGTTGCTGCTGGCCGCCGAGGGCGCAAAGGTCGTCGTCACCGACCTGAACGAGACCGATGGCAGGGCGGTGGCCGAGAGTATCGGCGACAATGCGCTCTTCCTGTCGCTGAACGTCACCGACGAGGAGAACTGGAAGTCGGTAATCGCGCAGACGGTGGCAACCTTCGGCGGCCTCGACATCCTGGTGAACAATGCCGGCATGCTCGCCCTGGGCTCCGTGGTCGATACCGACCTGGAGACCTGGCGCAGGGTCAACGCCGTGAACAGCGACGGTGTGTTCCTCGGCTGCAAGCACGCGATACCTGCCATGGCGGAGTCCGGCGGCGGCGCCATCGTCAACATGTCCTCCGTGGCGGCCATGCAGGGCCAGTCCTTCGTCGCCGCCTACACGGCAAGCAAGGGCGCCGTGCGCGCCCTGACCAAGAATGTCGCCATGTACTGCAAGGAGCAGAGCAATGGTGTGCGCTGCAATTCCGTGCACCCGGACGGCGTAAAGACCCCAATGGTGGTCAAGGCGGCCACAGGGCAGGATACCGCGACACAGGAGCAGATCGACAAGCTCGGCGAGGCGGCCAACATGTGCGAGCCCGAGGACGTGGCCAACCTGGTGCTGTTCCTTGCTTCCGAGGAATCGCGCTTCATCAACGGCGCTGAAGTGCTGATCGACAACGCGGCGACCATTACGCCGCCGATTACCGTATAGGCGCGCGCCTTGGAAAAACTCATTTATCCGCTGTGGAAACCGGACGGTAAGGATGCCGACGCCTTTCGCGACGAGCTGCTCGCGGAAGTCGCCGGCCCGCTGGCCCGGTCGGGCGGTGTGCACGGCGTGCGCCTGTGCGTCGCAGACAGTGCGGTCGCGCCGGCAGGTAAACGGCGCATGCAGAGTGGCGAATCCCTGCCTGACGCGGCCCTGTCCCTGTGGGTGGATGATGCCGGGGCCGCCGCGGACTGGGAGCCGCTCATCGACGCGCACGTGGCGCGCAGGACCTGTTACCTGGTGGCCGAGGCAGAGCCGCTGGTCAACCAACTGGCGCACCCCAGCAAGCCGGGCGAGCGGGTCTACGGCATGTGTCACGTGGTTTTCATGACACCGCCGCCGGAAATGTCGCGCGAGGACTGGCTGTCAGTGTGGAAGGACAGCCACACCCAGGTGGCTATCGATACCCAGAGTACCTTCGGCTACCGCCAAAACGTCGTCGTGCGCCGGCTGGGGCAGGACACGCCGGCCTGTTACGCCATCGTGGAAGAAAACTTTCCACCGGAGGCAATGGAGGATGACCACGCGTTCTACGCCACCGGCGGCGACGAGGGCGTGCTGCAGCGTCACATGGCTGCGATGATGGAAAGCTGCGCGCGCTTTATCGATTTTTCGAAGATCGACGTGATCCCGATG
>JAWVYG010000617.1:0-2753 GCA_033722815.1 Halioglobus sp. | reverse complement strand
GTAGAAGCCACGCGCACGATGCTGCGGGTGGCGGCTGGTGTCAGTGCCGCGCCAGACCTGTCCGGCGGGCACGCCGGCCTCGCGCAGCCGCGGCAACACCGCCGACAGATCAAGCTGCGCGAACAGCGCAACCAGCACGGCGTCGATGGCATCGTGCGCCGACTGGCGTCCATCCGCAACCTGCAGCACCGCGCCGTCGAGGCCTGCGGGATTTTCCAGGCAGCGCAGCAGTGCGCGCCACTGCGCGTCCGTCTCAATCGACAGGGCCAGCCACTGCTCGTCGCGGGGGCTGTGCCCGCGACAGGCGTACAGGCCCTGCGGCGCGGCCGTCGCGCAGCGATTGCCGCTGCGCTGCTGCACGATGCCATACGCGCTGTAATCGACAATCTGTTCGGCGGACGCGTTCAGGGCACCCTCCACCATGGGGCACTCGCAGAAGCTGCCCAGGCCGGTACGCTCGCGCTCCTGCAGCGCCACCAGTGTGGCGAGGGCGGCGTGCATACCGGCGAGCGGGTCACAGGGGCCGCGCTGGATTCGGGGCTGGTCGTCCGCAAAGCCGGTGATCCAGGCCATGCCGGTGATCTGTTCCATCGTCTGGGCGAAACCGACATGGTCGCGCCAGGGACCGTCCAGGCCGAAGGCGGGCATCCGCACCATGATCGTGGCGGGGTTGAGCGCGTGCACCGCATCCCAGTCCAGGCCGAAGGACTCCACCACGCGCGGGGAATAGTTCTCCACGAAGACGTCGCAGTGACCGAGCAGGTCTTGCACCACCGCCAGTCCCTCGGGGTGCGCGAGGTTGAGCGTCAGTCCCAGCTTGTTGGTGTTCGCACCGAGGAACATGGCGCTGTACTCCCACCAGCGGGGTTTGCTCGCGAAGTGCCCGCCCATCATGCGCATGCCGTCGGGGCGCTGGACGGCCTCCAGGTGAATCACCTCGGCGCCCAGGTGCGCCAGCATCTGTGTGGCGGAGGGGCCGGCCCACCAGGCGGTGGCATCCAGCACACGCAGACCCGCCAGCGGCAGGTCGCGCGGGCGCGGCGTCGCCGGTGCGGGCGCCGCGCGTTCGCGCTGTACATTGTGCTGGTCCTCGCCCGGGGCAGGTGCGGCACGGCGCAGCGGCGGCGACTGGCCGTTGATCCGGTACGGGGGGCGCGGCTGCAGGAAGCCGCCGCCGGGGTTGGGTACGAAGACACGGCGCTGCACGAAGTGCTCGTGCTCGAGCACGGTCCTGCCATTGTTGACCGGCGCCACCGGTATGCGGAACAGTGCCGCCTGCTCGACGATGTCCGCCGTGCTGTGCTGCGTGGTCCACTCGCGCACGATCGCGTTCCACTCGTCCATGCGTTTGGCCCGACCGACGATGTTGGCCAGCTCCTTGTCGTCCAGCAGGTCCGGGCGGCCGATCATCAGCAAGAAATCGGTGTACTGCTGGTTGGAATTGGTATTGAAGCCCACCCAGCCGTCCTTCGTGGGCTCTATCGAGGGTATCTCCACGGTGCGCGCAGGCCCCTTCGGCGCCGGCCTGCCCGCCAGGCTGGCCATAAGGTCGGCGTAGGTGGTGCTGGCGATGGTCATGACCTCGAGCAGCGAAAAGTCCAGGTGATCGCCGACACCGCTGGCGCGCGCCTCGCGGCAGGACGCCAGCGCGGCGACCGCGGCGAAGGTGCCACCCACCCACTCGGTGATGCGGCCGCCGGCCATCAGCGGCGGCAGCTGCGGCAGGCCGCGGCCGGACAGGGAGCCGGACTCGGCCTGCAGGATGAACTCGGTGCTCGCGTACTGCGCATAGGGCCCCGTGCGACCCCAGGGTGTGATGGACAGTACCACGAGTTGCGGAGACTGCCGCAGGAATACGACGGGATCGAACCGATTGGGTGCAAACGTATTCACCACCAGGTCGGCGCCCGCGACAAGCGCGCGAACAGGGTCATCTTCCGGCGCGCCGACCACCGATTGCTTGGAGGTATTGAGAAACTGGAAAAGGGCGCTGTCGCCCTCCCCTTGTGCGCCCCCGTGCGGCCAGCGGCGCATCGGGTCACCCGATTCGGGCTCCACCTTGATGACCTCGGCCCCCGCATCCGCCAACAGCTTGGTAGCGTAGCTGCCCGCGATATTGTCGGAAAAATCGATGACCCGCAGGTCGGCCATGGCCTCGAACATGATGTCGAGCGCTCCGCTACAGCGTCTCGGGCAGGTGATCGAGCCCGTACAGGCGACGGCAGTTGTCGTGCAGGAACTTCTTCACCTGGTCTTTCGGCAGGCCCTTGAACTGGCGGTCGATGACCTGCCGCGAGTTGGGCCAGTTGCTGGCGGTGTGCGGGTAATCGGTGGACCACATGACCTGGTCGATGTTCAGGCGATGCCGCAGGTCCATGCCCACGGTATCGACGAGGAAGGTGGCCCAGAAGTGCTTGTGGAACACCTCGCTCGGCATGTCCATTTTACCGGTTGCCTCGGTGAAAAAACGGTAGCGGTAGAACATATCGTCGCACTGTTCCAGCAGCGTTGGGATCCAGCCGATGTTGGCTTCCACCAGCACGATCTTGAGCGTGGGGAAGCGGCGAAACATGCCGGAGAACATGAGGTCGCTGACCACGGGGATGGTGTGCGACCCGGCCTTGATGGCGCCCGCTGCACCCAGAAACGCCAGGTTGCGAAAATCCGGGCTCTTGCCGCCGCCCTTGCCGCCACCGCCGCCCTTGCTGCGCAGGAAGCTGCCGATATGGATGACGACGGGGACGTCGGCCTCG
>JAWVYG010000616.1:0-2755 GCA_033722815.1 Halioglobus sp. | reverse complement strand
TGCACGGTTTGTTCGGCGCCGGCACCAATCTTGGCGCGCTGGGCCGCAGCCTGCGCGATCGCTACGCGGTGTACGCGATCGACCTGCCCGGTCACGGGCGCTCTGCGCGGCTTGAGACCTACACGCTGTCGACCATGGCGGAGGCAGTGCGTGGCTGGCTCGACCACGAGGGTATGGGCAGCGTCCACCTCGTGGGCCATTCGCTGGGCGGCAAGGTTGCGATGCAGTTGGCCCTGGCGGCCCCGGGCAGCGTGCGCTCACTGGTGGTCGCCGATATCGCCCCGGTCGCGTACCCGCCGCGGCATGATGCGGTGTTCGCGGCACTGCAGTCCGTGGCCGATGCCGACTGCGACAGCCGCGCCGCGGCCCAGGCAATCCTGCAGGCTCAGCTGGTAGAACCCGGCGTGGTCGAGTTCCTGCTCGGCAGCCTGGCGCGCGATGACCGCGGTGTCTACGACTGGCGTTTCGACCTGCCGGGTCTGCGCGCGGGCTACGCTGCCCTGTCTGCCGCCCCCGCGGCAAACGGGCCCTGGGAGGGAGCGGTGTTATTTATCAAGGGAGAGCAATCGGATTACCTGCGCGAGGAGCACCGCGCGGATATCGACGCGCTGTTCCCGCACTCGCAGCTAAGGGTGATGGCGGGTTGCGGTCACTGGCTGCACGTGGAAAAACCACAGTTGTTCAACGGCATCGCCGGGCGTTTCCTGGACGCGCAGGAGTCATGAAAGACTACGGCGACAGGGCGCGACGGAGTAACTGCAGGTGTATCTGACCGGCGCAGAAATTGTCGTCATCCTGGTGCTGGCCGCCGCGGGGCTCTACGTGCTGGCCGCCATCCGGGTCAGGGAGCTGGCGCTGCAGGCGGTCGCCCGGGCCAGCCGCGTCGACGATTTCCAGTTGCTGGACCAGTCGGTGCACATTCGCCGCATATCACTCAGTCGCGACGAGAGCGGGCGCTGGCGTGTGTGGCGCCAGTACCGCTTCGACTACAGCTATGACGGCGTCGAGCGGCGCCAGGGGCAGGTCATCATGCTCGGCAATCGCCTGCAGACCATTGTCATAACCGAGCGCGAGCGCGTCCTGCACTGACTAGTTGGCCAGGGCGCCGTGCAGCACGGTAAGGGCCAGTGCGACCAGTATGAGCCCGAAGGCGGTGTCCACCGCGCGGGCGCTGCGCGCCAGCCAGCTGCGAAAACCCGGCCTCGACACGAGCAGCACGACGAGGCTGTACCACGCGGCATCGGTAATACCCACGGTCACCACCATCAGGCCCTTGTCTCGTAGTCCGAATTCCGGCTGCAGGAACTGGCTGAACAGGTCGAGCATGAAGACCGCCAGCTTGGGATTGAGAAATGCCACCAGGAAACCCTGGACGACCGGGCTGTCGATACCGCCGGTCGTGTCGTCAGCCACAGCTTCCGATGCCGGGGAGTGCGGACGCAGGGCGCGCGCGCCAAGGTACAGCAGGTACAGCGCCCCCGCGACCTGCAGGGCGGTATACAGGGTCGAGTCGCGGGTAAGGAGCAGGGCCAGGCCGGCCACCGTGAGCAGGCCGTACAGCCCCACACCCAGGCCGTGGGCCAGCGCCGCATGGTAACCGGCCCGCTGCCCGCCACTGAAAGCGCAGGAAAAAACGACCGCAAGGCTCGGTCCCGGGGACATGGCGCCCAGCAGGCAGATGCTGAGCAATGCCAACCACTGGCTCAGGTCCATGCTGCGTCCTCGCGGGGGCCGCCGGTGGCGTTTGTGGGGGTGGTTATTGCGCGGAAGAGGGCGCGGCCGGCGCGCGCGCCTGCGCCGGGCGCGTCGCTGGCCGTCGGATGTTGAAAACCCGCGTTCGGCGGCCGAAAAATGCACCAAGATCGGGCATTCGCCGCGCCCGAATCGGGCGAGAGTATATGTAACACCCGGCCGGTTCGCTTTTCCACAGAATCTGTGGATAACACAGTGGGTAAATTGTTCAGTTGGGCTCCAAGCGCAGTAGGAACAGGGCTTGTGACAGATTGTTTAAAAAATGTACAAAACACCTTTATCTATATAGATCAGTTAGTTACATGGACTTTTTTAACAGAAAAGTTTAAATGGATTTGTAACTATGTGAAAGTTTCGTGACAGCTAACATGTGTGTATAACCTCCGGGCCGTTGCTACCGGGGGTAACTTTTCCCGGTAGCACGGAAACATCCGGCGCCCCCCCAATCGGTAACAGATCAAGTTGGTGCGCGCTCGGCACTGTATCCGTAGCATTTCCCGTATCGTCAAGCTTTTTTTTCAGTGTTACCGAGCTAATCGGGGGTGGCCTCACTCTCCCCGGTAAACGCAGCCGCTGGTGCAGGTCTCGCGGACTTCCACGGCGCAAAGCAGCGGCAGCTCCGGCTTCAGGCGCTCCCAGATCCAGCGCGCGAGGTGTTCGCTGGTCGGGTTTTCCAGGCCCGGTATGTCGTTCAGGTAGTGGTGGTCGAGTTTGTCGTAGAGCGGTGCGAAGGCGGCTTTCAGGTCCGCGAAGTCCATCACCCAGCCCGCCGGTTCCGGCGCCTCGCCCCTGACCGAGATACGCACGACGAAGGAGTGGCCGTGCAGGCGCGCGCACTTGTGCCCCTCGGGCACGTTGGGCAGCAGGTGCGCCGCCTCGAAGTGAAATTCCTTGTAGATCTCTATCATTCCCGCCTCTTCAATCCTGGTGCAGCACGCATACGAGCCGCCATCGTGCCGGCGAGCCCGCTGCCGGCAGCATCGGCCTCGTGTGCCAGCGCATT
>JAWVYG010000615.1:0-2760 GCA_033722815.1 Halioglobus sp. | reverse complement strand
GGCATCGTGTGTCGCCAGCGCGGGGATACAAGCCAGCAGGCGCTCCAGGTAATCGTTGTTCAGCAGCCTGTCCGTCGTGAGCAGGACCTCGATGTCGGCGTGTCCCAGCACGAAGGCCAGTTCCCTGGCCTTGTAGAACGTATTGATCGGTATCACCACCGCCCCGATACGCGCGGCGGCGAACCAGGCGACGACGAAATCCGGGTTGTTCGGCATCAGCAGGCCGATGTGCGTGCCCTTGCCGATGCCGCTGGCGAGAAGGCCCCTGGCCAGGCGCGCCGAGCGCCGCTGTGCGTCGCCGTAGCTCAGGCGTTCGCCCTCGTACACGATCAGGTCGCGCTCTGCATTGGCGGTGCAGACTGCGCGCAGGAACTCGGGTGTGGTCGGCTGGTAGTCGGGGAAGGGCATGCTCGTGGTCCTCGCGCTGCGTTCGCCGGACGTGCTGCAGACACCAGGAAGAGTCCGGACCATGAATTTACCAGACAGCTGCCTTGTATAAAAGTGTACGCAGACTGACAGGCGCGGCGAAGGGCGCGCAACCGTTTGTGACAGTACTTTGCCATAACGAAAAGATGACGGGATAGCCACGTGCGGTTCCCATTCAGGGCTTTTGCCCTATAATGGCCTCGCACCCAGGATTTCCGGACAGCCAGGCACCGCCAATGCCCAAGATCGTAGACCACGACGAACGCAGGGAGCGCATAATCGAGATCGTGGCGGAGATGCTGGCGACAGTCGGCTCAGAAAAAACAACCATCCGGGAAATCGCCCGCCAGTCCGGCTACTCCCGCGGTTTCATCGAGCACTACTTCCACAACAAGGAAGAGCTCATCAGCAAGACCATACGCTGGATCAACGAGCGTTCCCTGGCGCGAGCCGAGGCCGCGCTGGACGGCAAGACAGGCCTGGGTGCGCTGCGCACCTTCAGTGAACTGACGCTACCGCTGACGGCACAGCTGCGCGACGAGTGGAAGATTCGCATGCAGTTCTGGGGCATGGCCGCTGTATCGGACGAACACCGCCGCGAGCAATCCAAGCGTATACACATGTCGGAGAAGATCATCCTGAATTATCTCGAGCAGGCGCGCTCGAGCGGCGAACTGGACGCCGATCTCGACCTGCTGCCGCTGGCCCACAGCCTGCTGCACCGGCTCTACGGGTTGGGCTGCAACGCCATACTGCGCCCGAGTTATTTCACCAGGCAGAAGCAGCTCAGCGCGCTGGACCACATCATGAGTGAGTTCATCAAGGCCCGCTGACCGGAGGTAGCGCGATCGTGGTAGGTAAAGCAACGGCAACGGGAGTCTCCTTTGGTTCGATGCCCACCTTGCTTGCCAGGCAGGCCCCTGACGAGGTGGCCATTGTCTGTGCTGGGCCGACGGTCGTCACCACGCTGACCCGCGCCGAGCTGGATGCCAGGGCCAACCGCATGGCCCGCTACCTCGCCGCCGAGGGGCTGGGCAAGGGCGACATCCTCACCCTCTCGCTGCCCAACGGCGCCGACCTGTTCGTGAATTGCCTGGCAGCCTGGAAAGTCGGCGCCATTCCTAATCCGCTGTCGCCGCGCCTGCCGCGGCGGGAGCGCGACGCGATAATGAAGCGGGCCAGTCCCCGACTCGTGATCAGCGTCGACCCCAAGGACTGCGACTGGCCCACCGTGCCCGTGCGGCCGCCGGATGGCGTTTACTCCACGGAGCCGTTGCCCGAGTGCGTGTCGCCGCGGGAGCGGGCGCTGGCCTCCGGTGGCAGCTCCGGCCTGCCGAAGCTCATCCTGGCGAAGAATCCTGCGCTGTACGATGCCGACAGTGCGGCGGCCATATTCAAGGGGCGGAAATCGGTACTGGTGCCGGGTCCAATGCACCACGGCGCGCCCTTCAGCGCGGCCTTCCAGGGGTTGTTCTGCGGCTGCCGGGTGGTCGTCATGCACCGCTTCGACGCGGAGCGCTGCCTGCAGCTCATCCAGGAGTACCGCGTCGACCGCATGACCGTGGTGCCCACCATGATGCAGCGTATCTGGAAACTGCCGCGCGAGGTGCGCGAGCGCTACGACGTCTCCTCGCTGGAGTTCGTGATGACCGGCAGCGCGCCGTGTCCCGAGTGGCTCATGCGCGCCTGGATCGACTGGCTGGGGGCGGACGTCATGCACGAGGCCTTCGGCCCCAGCGAGCGTATCGGCGGCACGTTCATCAGTGGCCGCGAGTGGCTCGAGCATCCCGGCTCGGTCGGCAGGCCCTCCGGCGGCACGCGGCTGAAGATCCTCGATGACCATGGCAAGGAGGTGGCGCCGGGGGTGATGGGGGAGATCTACGTGATGCCTGCGGGCGGCACCGGCTCGACATTTGAATATCTCGGCGCGGAGCCGAAGCTGACACGGGACGGCTGGCAGTCCGTGGGCGATATGGGGTTCATGGACGAGGAAGGCTACCTTTACCTCGGGGACCGGCGCTCCGACCTGATCCTGCGCGGTGGCAGCAACGTCTACCCGGCGGAGGTCGAGGCGGCCATAGACGCCTACGAGGGCGTGCGCTCCAGCGCCGTCATCGGCCTGCCGGATGAAGACCTTGGCGACCGCGTACACGCCATCGTCGACGTCGGCGAGGACGCTGCAGATTTCGACGAGCAGGGGCTGCGGGCGCACCTGGCGGAACGGCTGGTCTCCTACAAGCTGCCGGCGACCGTGGAACTGGTGCATTACCCGCTGCGTGACGACGCGGGCAAGCTGCGCCGGTCGGCCCTGCGCAAGGCCCGCACCGTGATGCG
>JAWVYG010000614.1:0-2764 GCA_033722815.1 Halioglobus sp. | reverse complement strand
GGTTGTCACCGCTGGCCACGTCGAAGCGGTAGCCGTGCCAGGGACAGCGCACGCTGCCGTCGTCCGCCAGCACGGCATCGTCCAGCGGCCCCAGCAGGTGCGGGCACACCGCACTGTAGACTACCCAGTCGTCGCGGTAGCGCCGCACACAGTAGCGTCCCCGCTGCCCGGTCACGACCGCACCGCCCTGTCGCAACAGCGCGGCGCGCTCGCCCACGAGTAGCTCGCCGGTACTCCCGCTGTGCTCACTCCAGCGCCGGCGCTCATCCAGCGCCGCCTGGCGCCCCGTCATCAGGGCCTCGTCCTCGTCGTAGAGCAGCGCATACTGCTGTTGCAACACATCGAGATAGAGGGCCGCGGTCGCCTCGTCCAACGCCGTTGCGCTGTAAAAACGCACATCGACCTCGATCTCGTGCTCTGCAAACGCACTGGCCTGGGTGTGAATCTCGACCTCCGCCGCCGGTCCCGACAGGACGGCGGTCGCCCAGTAGTGCCGCTCGAGGTCGACGAGCAGCTCCAGTACCTGGCGCCCTTCCCCGCCCGACCCCGTGGTGACCGCGCGCCATCCCCAGCTTCCTGCCTCGACGCGCTCGATCGAGGCGAAGGACGATGCGTGCACATGGGACAGGTGCTCCCAGTCCAGCGCGTTCTCAATCATGCGCTCCATGCTCACCGGCAGGCGGCGCACGTAGTGGCCCAGGTAGTGCAGCGCGGCGGTGCGGGTATGGTCCACCTCCCTCGGCCGTGCACTGCACAGGTCGCGATCCGCGCGTGTTACGACTGACATGACCGGTCAGAACTCGTAGCCGACGGTCAGGCCGATCTCGCGCCCGGGCGTGAAGGGAATGTTCAGCGCGGGAGGCTGCGAGGGGTCACCGTTCTCGGCCTGGTTCGGCAGTTGCGCAGCGATTTCATCGGTCAGGTTCTTACCCCAGAGACTGACAATGACGTTGCCGTCGGTCACGCCGAGATTGAGATTGAAAAAATTGAGCGCGTCGTTGTAACGCTGCGTCACACCCTCGCCGTCGGACGCCGGCCGCCACGTCCAGGACAGGTGGGAGTAGAACTGCCAGTCGCCGCGCAGCGCGCGGCTGTAATTCAGCTGGGTGTTGGCATTGATCTTCGGCAGGTTGGTCAGGTCCTGTGACGAATCGGTCGGACACAGTGCCTCACCGACCGGGTCGCCGAAAGAATCCGAGCAGAACTTGTCCTGCCACTCCTCCACCGTGGCATCGAAGTAGGCCATGCGAAAGTCGAGCGTCCAGGCTTTCGCGAACAGGTAGGTGACATCCAGTTCGACGCCCTGGCTGACCACCTCCTCCACATTGCCGTTCACCAGCGTATACAGCGCGCCGATAATATCGAGGTCGGGCGAGTTGGGGAGCGGCAGCATCCTGATATGGTCGTCGAACGCCTGGTAGAAGACAGCGGCACTGTAGCGCATCCGGTTGTCGAGCAGCATGCCCTTGAGGCCGATCTCGAAGGCCGTTGAGACCTCCTCGTCGGTGCTGAAGAACAGCGGGGCGGTATCGACGATGGCGTCGGAACCCAGCGCCTCGCCGATGGACAGCACAGCCGGCATGTAGGAACTGAGGCCGCCCTCTCGGTAGGCGTTGTCGATGGCCAGATAGCCGGTCGTATTGTCATTGAAGAAGTGGTTGAGCTTGACACTCCAGGACAGGTGGCTGGAATCACTGTCCTCGTCAATCAGCCCCGGGAAACCCGCGACATCGACCTCGCTGAACAGATCCTCGTCGTTGTCGTCGTAGCGCAGTCCGATACCGAGGTCCCAGGCCCTGGACAGGTGCAAGGTCACGTTGCCGAACAGCGACTGCGCAAAGGTCTCGCTCTCCACCACGTTGTCCACCTGCGCCCCGCCCACGTCGAGGAAGGAGTCCGCGTCATTGTCGCGCGAGATGAAAAACAGCCCGGCCACATAGTCCAGGCGCTCACCGGAATCGGACGCGCGCAGCTCCAGCGTGTACTGTCGCGTGGTCAGCTCCACGGCGACCGAGCCTTCCTCCGTCGTCGGGTTCGGCGCCTGGTTCTGGACGAAGTCGGTGACGAATTCCTGGTAGCCGGCAACGGCCGCGAAATTCGTCAGCTCACCGGACCAGAAGTAACGCAGCGCCAGGTCCTCGACTTCGGTGTCGGAACCGCTGCGGAAGTTGCCGTAATCGGTGCGGTCGTTGAAGTCGCTGAATATCGCGGGTACCGGGTTCGTCCCGCCGGTCGCCGGCACCAGCCCCTCGTAGGACTGCCAGCCGTAGAAGTCCTCAAGCTGCTGGTAGTTGGCGTGCAGGTGCAGTTCGGATGCGGGTGCGGGCTGCCACAACAGGCGGGCGCGCACCGATCTATGCTCCTTGCCACCCGTGTTGCGCTCGGTGGCCAGCGGGCTGCGCATCTTGATGCTGCCGTCGGTCTCGGCGTAGACGCCGGTCAATCGCAGCGCCAGCCGATCCTCCACCAGGGGCACGTTCACAGCGCCGCGGATGTCGGTGGTGGGCTCGCCGTTGTTCTCCCACTGCGAGTACGCGCCCTGCACAAAGCCCTTCACCCGGTCGAAGGTCGGGGCGATGGTGGTGATGTTGTAGGCGCCCGATGGCGCGTTGCGACCGTACAGCGTGCCCTGCGGCCCGCGCAGTAATTCGACGCGGGCCACGTCGAACATGGTGGCGAACACGGCGCCCGGCTGGGACGCGGCGACCTCGTCGACAAAGATGGGCACGCTCTGGGTGGCGCCGGCGGCGAAAAAGTCCGGACC
>JAWVYG010000613.1:0-2766 GCA_033722815.1 Halioglobus sp. | reverse complement strand
TGCCGGACTACTACATGGACAGGGATGCCAGGGTCGCCAAGCTCGCCGAGCAGGGCCTGGAGGCCGTGTGGCTGTTTCCCACCCTGGGCGTGCTGTACGAGGAGTTGCTCAAGCACGATACCGAGGCGGTAAAGACCCAGTTCACCGCGTTCAACCGCTGGCTGGACGAGGACTGGGGCTGCAACTACCAGGACAGGATCCACGCGGCGCCGTACCTCTCCCTGTGCGACGTCGACTGGGCCTGCGCCGAACTGGAGTGGGCGCTCGAGCGCGGCGCGACGGTGGTCTGCATGCGCCCCGCGGCGATCACGCTGGCGGACGGCAGCACGCGCTCGCCGGCCGATCCCCTGTTCGACCCGTTCTGGGCGCGCCTGAACGAGGCCGGCATCACCCTGGTGATCCACGCCGCCGACTCGGGCTATACCACCCACGGCTACGTGCGCGACGGCTTTTCCTCGGACTTCAGCGGCGGCGTGTTCTCGCCCAGCATCAAGCACTTCAACATCGAGCGCGCGGCCTACGACTTCCTGATCACGCTCAGTTACGAGAAGCTGTTCGAGCGCTTCCCCAACCTGCGCGTCGCCTCCATCGAGAACGGCGCCGAGTACCTGCCCGACCTGTTTCGCAAGCTGCGCCAGAGTCGCGATCGCATGCGCGGCTACTACACCGAAGACCCGGGGGAGCTGTTCCGGCGGCACGTCTGGATCAATCCCTTCTGGGAGGACGACGTCAACGAGGTGGCCGAGTACATGGGCGTCGAGCGGGTGATCTTCGGCTCCGACTGGCCGCACATCGAGGGCATGCCCCAGCCGCTGGACTACCTGGTGGAACTGGACAGGTTCGACGATGCGCAAAAGCAGAAGATTCTGCGCGATAATGCGCGGGGGCTGAATACACCGCGTCCGGCGTGAAGAACACCGCATGTTGCGGCCCGGGAACGCGCCATTACGTGCGCGAAATCCGGCACTGGTGAGGAGGCTGAGACCATGGCTAACTATGCAGCGGACGTGATTATCGCGGGGGCCGGCCTTGCCGGGCTGGCTACCGCCTACGATCTTCTCGAGCGCGGCAAGAAGGTACTGGTCCTGGACAAGGACTCGGCGGAGGCCGCCGGCGGCCTCGCACGTCTGAGTTTTGGCGGTATCTGTATGGCAGACACGCCGCAACAGCGCCGCTCGCGCATAAAGGATTCGCCGGAGTTGCTGCACCGGGACTGGTTGAGCTTCGCGCGCTTTGGTGACGGTCCCGAATACGAACAGCCGCGTCAATGGGCCGGTTTCTATGCCGAGGAATCGCGCCAGATTTACGAGTTTCTCGCGCACAAGAAGATAGAGTTCCTCCCCATCGTAAACTGGACCGAGCGGGGCCTGTTCGTACCCGGGAACTCGGTGCCGCGCTGGCATATAGTCTGGGGAACCGGCTGGGAGATCATCGACAGGCTCCTGCGGGCGCTGGAGTGTCACCCGCGGCGTGACAACCTGCAGCTCGTGTTCGACCACGAGGTCAACGAGATTGATTTCGAGGGCGGCAGGGTGGTGGGTGTAAGCGGCAGGAGGATGGACGACGGAACGGATTACAGCGCCCGCGGTGAAGCGACCATTATCGCATCCGGCGGAATCTGCGGCGGCGATATGTCGTTCCTGCGCGAGAACTGGTTCAGCGAATGGGGCGAACCGCCACGGAAAATTCTGAACGGCGCCCACCAGTACGGCGACGGCATGCTGCACAAGGTCGCCCGCAAACACGGCGCCTGGCTCACGCACCTGGACAAGCACTGGCACTACGCCCAGGGCATACACAAGCCCGGCAACCAGCGGCCCGACGACGGCGTCAGCACAACGCCGCCGCGCTCGGGATTGTGGATGGACAGCAGCGGCCGGCGGGTGGGGCCGGTCCCGCTGATGGGCTATGCCGACACGCGCTGGGCGGTGGAACAGATCTGCAAAATGCCCGGCCAGTACTCCTGGATGATCATGAACAACAAGATCGCGCTGAAGGAGCTGGCGATTTCCGGCTGCGACTACATGACCAGTTTTCGCTACAAGAAGCGGCTGCGCATGGTGAAGGAGTTGTTGTTCGGCAACCGCGAGCTGGTTGCGCGCATGATCAACGAACACGATGAAGACTTCATTGTCGCGGATTCACTCGATGAACTTGCGGACAAGATGCAGGAGAAACAGCTGTTCGGCATCGATCTGGACAGGGAGGGCATGAAAGCGGATATCCGTGCCTACGACGAGACCATCGCCCGCGGCGAGAAGTACATGTGGGACCTGCAACTGCTGCGCATCGCCCAGTACCGCAAATACCGCGGCGACAGGATGCGCCTGTGCAAGTTCCAGGCGATCGATGATCCCGCGGCCCGCCCCCTGATCGCCATACGCTCTTTCATCATGGCGCGCAAAAGCCTCGGGGGTATCCAGACCGACCTGCAGTGTCGCGTAATGCAAGCCGATGGTGAGACCATCGATGGCCTGTACGCCGTGGGAGAGGCCGCGGGATTCGGTGGTGGCGGCATTCACGGTCACCGCTCACTGGAGGGCACCTTCCTCGGCGGCTGCGTGCTGACGGCCCGTGCGGCGGCGCGGGCAATCGCCTGACACAGGCGGCATGGGCGAGGGCCCGGCCCGTAACCCGGCGTATTACGGCAGGCGCTCATTGGAGCATATACGTCCAGGGCGCAGCAGCGCGAAAGTCACTGCGGTAGCACGAGCGAAGACAGGTGCAGCTGCTCGTGCCTTTCTCAATATTTAGCCGGTGTTATCT
>JAWVYG010000612.1:0-2774 GCA_033722815.1 Halioglobus sp. | reverse complement strand
ATCGAGGACGTCGACGTGTCTATCCTGATCGGTCCCGACCCGGCCAGCCCCGGCAACTTCAATCCCCATGACCTGGTCATCGGCCTGCAGCACGAGGGTGTGGACGTGCAGCTGACGCCCGATGGCCTGGGGCGACAGTCGGCCGTGTTCGATGCGACGTTCGATGACGAGTCGCCGGAGCTGTTCCCCATCCTCGGCGACATCTTCGGCGTGTTCCAGCCGACGGGGATGCTCAGCGCGTTCGACGGTCTGGACGTGTTCGGCACCTGGACCCTGTCTATCCTCGACCCCTTCGTCCCGGGGGAGGGCGCGAACCTCGTGGCGTGGTCGCTGCAGGTGCAGCACGCGCCCCTGCCCGGCAGCGCGGCGCTCGTGCTGCTGGCGCTGTGCGGCCTGGTGGCCGCCCGGCGCGACCGGCCGGCGCTCGCCGCGCGGCAGTGAGCAGCCCCCTGTCTTGCCCGGTGCAACCAGCGTTTCACAGCAGCGCCGCATGCCGCGCTGAATCCACGGGAGCGACATCGTGTCACTCGAGAACAGGGTAGCCCTGGTAACCGGCGCGGGGCAGGGCGTGGGCGAGGGTATCGCGCGGCGCCTGCACGATGCCGGCGCCACCGTGGTCATCGCCGAGTTCAATGCCGAGACGGGCGAGGCCGTGGCGGACTCGCTGGAGCGCGCGCACTTTCGCCAGGCGGATGTTACACAGCGCGACAGCGTGGTCGGCGCGGTCGACGAGACGCTGGCGCAGTTCGGACGCCTGGATATCCTGGTCAACAACGCCTACCCCACGGGCACGCCGCCCGCACGCCTGGAAAACAGAACGGACGAGGAATTCCGGCGCGCACTGGACGGCGGGTTCATGGGCCCCTGGTGGGCGATGCAGGCGGCCTTCCCGGCCATGCGCGATGCGCGCTGGGGCCGCGTGATCAACGTCTGTTCCCTCAATGGTGTCAACGCGCATCCCTACACCGCGGAGTACAACAGCGCCAAGGAGGCGCTGCGCAGCCTGTCGCGCACCGCGGCGCGGGAATGGGCGCAGCACGGCATCTGCGTCAACGTACTGTGCCCCGCCGCGCGCACGCCGGCCTTCGAGGCGTTCGAGAAGTACTCGCCGGACAACGCCGCGCTGATGCTGCAGCAGAACCCGATGGGTCGCATGGGCGACCCGCGGGCCGACATCGGCGGCGTGGCGCTGTTCCTGGCGTCGGAGGATGCGCGCTACCTGACCGGCAATACCCTCTACGCCGACGGCGGCGGCCACATCAACGGCGTCAACTGGTCGCCCGAGGTGGACTGAACGCTGCCCAGCTTTTCTTGCGCGCTCGCGGCGGCAGGTGCTGACCGCCCGGCGGCGCTGTTGCTACACTCTACACCGGAATAACAACGAGGAAACTGCTATGCCCTTCACCCGATTCCCCGCTGCCCTGCTTGGTGCGGCCCTTGTCCTGGGCGGCTGTGGCGATGGCGTCCATCCCCTCGACGACGAGCCGGTGGTCTACGACTTTTCCGCGGTGGACGCAGGCTTCGCCCGCTTCCTCGACGACAGCGCCGTGTTCGACGGCATTTCCTATACCCTGGTCGATGCCGAGCAGGGCACGGTGCACGAGGGCGCGCTGGGCGACCACACCCTGGACATCGTGGTGCAGCTGGCGTCGACCAGCAAGATGCCGTCGGTATCCCTGCTGATGGCGCTGCACGAGGACCCGGCGCTGGATTACGACGTGGAGGAGATGATCGGGCGCTACCTGCCGTGGGATGGCGTGTACGGCGATCGCACCACCGTGGAGCTGGTCAGCAACACGTCGGGTATCCCCGGGCTCGGCGCGATCACGAGCGAATATCTCGCGGCCGGCCACCTTTGCCAGTTCCTGGGCACTGTTACGCTGCAGGAGTGCGCCGAGACCCTCTATACCAACGAGCTGCCGGGCACGGTGGCCCCGTCCACCGAGTTCAACTACGGCGGTACCCAGTGGCACCTGTCCGGCGCGGTAGCGGAGAACGTGAGCAACAGCACCTGGAACCAGGCCTTCGACGCCTACATCGGCGAGCCCTGCGACCTGGAGGTGTTCACCTACGGCAACATGTGGTCGGACATCACCTCCTTCACCGGCGACCCTGACGGCCTGACGGGGCAGGAGAACGCCCACATCGAGGGCGGCGCCATCACCAATATGCAGGACTACGCCAAGATCCTGCTGATGCACCTGCGCGGCGGCCGCTGCGGCGACAACCAGGTGCTGTCGCAGGACGCCGTTGAATTCATGCAGGTGGACCGGGCCGGCCGCTTCGGCACGCCCTACGGCATGGGGTGGTGGATCCTTCCAGGTGACGACGAGAACAACGAGGTCGTGTATGACCCCGGCGCCTTCGGCGCCGTGTCGTGGCTCGACATGGGCCGCGGCATCGGCGGTTACGTCGGCATCGACGACTACACGATGACGAATGCCGGCGCGGTTTACGGCCTCGTTCTGGATGTAATCATACCCGCGCAGCAGGCCGCGGTGGACGCGGCGCGCGGGGCGTCGGCCGCGGACTAGCACCGTCGGCCACCCGGCGGTGCGGTTGGCCGGGTCGGGTGGCCGGGCCAGTACGGGGTAACCGCGATAACGATAAGTTGGGGACGGGACAATGCTGAGACAGCTGCAATACCGCTATCTGCTGGTCCTGCTGTTGTGCCAGCCGGGCGGCGCATGGGCCAGCTGCCTCGACCTGCAGGGCGAGCTGATCCAGGGCGGGCTGGTCTGGGGGCAGCTGCAGCCGGGCGCCAACGCGCAGCT
>JAWVYG010000611.1:0-2777 GCA_033722815.1 Halioglobus sp. | reverse complement strand
GATATTTCCTGGCGAGGTGAGGCCGATCGAACGCAGGTTGCCGCGCTGCTTCACGCAGGAGCCCAGGGCGGCGCTCGTCTTGCTCGAGGCGCTGGTGATCAGGCAGCCGCCGGCGCCGAAGTTGTCCGACTGGTTGAGGAAATCCTCCACCAGCCAGGAGGTCATGAACAGCCCCCGCAGCAGGCTGTCGTAGTCTTCCATCGCCGGGTCGTGAATCGGGTTGGCCGCGGCGCGATCGAAACGCTTGTAGACCGGCGCGTGCTCGGCGCGATGGGCAGACACGTCGGCGAAATATTCCGCGCGAACATCCCCTGCCAGTATTTTCAGGTGGGTCGAGAAGGGAAAGAAGCCCCACACCCGCTCTCCCTCGGCCACCTGCGGGTGCGCGGAAGCGACCACGTCGGCCCAGCCCATGGCGGGTAGCCGACCCCAGCCTTCCTCGGCAGGGAAGAAGCCCCAGTAGCCGAGCATGTCGCCGGCGCCGGCGTAGGAGATGTTGTTGGCGGTCAGTGCCTGCCGATCCACGCGCAGAAGGACCTCGCCCTCCTCCAGCGCGCTCGGTAAAGCCTCCTCCACGACCCGGGTCTGAGCCCAGTCGTCCTTGCGCACTTCCAGCGTCAGTGAGTGATTCGCGTTGTCCATGGCGGCCTCCTGCCAGGTTGGTTGTATCGGCTCAGGCGCAGTAGCGGCTGCTGAGCTCCTTCATAGTGGCGTAAAAGTCGCGCATCGTTTCGTCGACGATGTCGTGCGCGCTCTTCACGGTATCGATGCGTCCCGCCACCTGGCCCGAGAGCGGGATGGCGGCTTCCATATCGCCGCCGAAATACACATCCATCAGGTTGGCCATGTGTTCGCCCACGTCGAAGCTGCCGAGCGGCTCGAGGCCGGCGGTGCGTGCGGTGTTCAGGGCGCGCAGGGCGGGCCGCGACTGTTGGTTCAGGAATACGGTGTCGGTGGCCGCCGCCGCCACGACGGCCTGCTTGTAATTGTCGTGCACGGGCGAGTCCGAGGAAGACAGCATGCGGGTACCCATCTGCACGCCCTCGGCACCCATGGCGAAGGCGCCGGCCATCGAGGCACCGTCACTGATACCGCCCGCGGCGATAATGGGCACATCCACGCGTGAGCGGATCAGCGGCAGCAGGACCATCGTCGAGACGGGGCTGGGATTCTTGAAACCACCGCCCTCGCCGCCTTCCACGACGAGACCGTCGACGCCCGCGTCGATGGCCTTCATCGCCATCTCCAGGGTGGGCACCACGTGGAAGACCGTGATGCCGGCCTCCTTGAACGCCGCGGTACAGACCGCGGGGCTGCCGGACGAGGTGGTCACGAAGCGTATGCCCTGCTCGATCACGAAGTCGATGATATTGGTGCCCCTGACGTAACTTAGCGCCACGTTCATGCCGAAGGGCTGGTCCGTCAGCTCCCGCATCTTCTCGACTTCCGCCTTGATGTTGTCCAGCTCCCCGGAGCTGGTTTCGATGATGCCCAGTCCGCCGGCGTTGCTGACGGCCGAGGCCAGTCGTGCCCTGGCGATCCAGCCCATGGGCGCCTGGATGATCGGGTAGCGGGTGCCGGTCAGCGCCGTGACGCGATTTTCGACTGCCTTTTCACTCATGGGTAGGTACCTTTGCTGGCGGACGGTGGAGGAATACGTGGTCCGCGCTGCATAATGTCATAATAGGTGCCAATATTACAGGCCCGCGTCGTTTTCTCGCGCAATCTTCGCACGCGCCAATGACGAGCCTGCATCCACGGTCTAAGCTCAGGCTGACGGTCGATGGAGGGCGATGCACGATGCAACCCAACAAGCTGGTTTCGAGGCAGGAGTGGCAGGCGGCGCGCCGGGAGCTTCTGCAGCGCGAGAAGGCGCACACCCGGGAGCGCGAGGCGCTTGCGCAGGCACGTCGGGAGCTGCCCTGGGTCGAGGTGGGCAGGACGTACCAGTTCCAGACCGAACGCGGCGTGGAGGAGCTGCGCGATCTCTTCGGCGGCTGCTCGCAGCTGATCGTCTACCATTTCATGTTCGGGCCCGACTGGCGCGAGGGCTGTCCCAGCTGCTCGTTCTGGGCAGATACCTACGATGGCGCCCTGCCCCACCTGGCGGCCCGCGACATCAGGCTCGTCGCCGTGTCACGGGCGCCGCTGGCGACGCTGCATGCCTACCGCGTGCGCATGGGCTGGGGCTTCGACTGGGTCTCCACGGTAGGCAGTGACTTCAACCGCGAGTTCGCCGTGTCCTTCCCCGGCGGCGGCGAAGAACCGGCGCAGCCCAATTACAATTTCGCCACCCAGGTCTGCAAGGGCGAGGAGGCGCCGGGGCTGAGCGTGTTCTACCGCGACGGCAGCACGGTGTACCACACCTATTCCTGCTACGCCCGGGGGCTGGATATGCTCAACAGCACCTACCAGCATATCGACCTCGTGCCGCGGGGCCGCGACGAGCAGGGGTTGCCCTGGCCGATGGCGTGGGTTCGACGCCACGACGAGTATGGCCAGTGACTGCAGTGGCAGCGCTGCCGAGACCCGATTGCCCTGTGAATTTGCCAGTCTGTCGAGGCTGAACTAGTCTGGATTGCGACGGGCGCCTGCCGCCAGCGTGCGGACCCCGCCCAGCTGTTTCTCAACATAATAAGACGATCCAGCTATGCAAGCACTCGCGGCAATCACTGCGCTCGTCATTATCGCCATCGCCTGGCGTTACCAGCGATTCCAGCGGATGCGGCGCGACCGGGCCGAGGACCGGCAGGCAATGCTGCACAGTCCCCGCCGCT
>JAWVYG010000610.1:0-2780 GCA_033722815.1 Halioglobus sp. | reverse complement strand
CGATGCCAACAACCACTACGACGCCTACTGCAGCGAGGTCGTCTGCCTGGCCAGGGACGTGCTGCACACGCCGGGCGTGGCCAACAAGATCAGGCTGCTGTTAATGCCCCCCGGCTGGACGCCGGAGAGTGTGCGCGTGCAGGCCGAGCGCGCAGCGGGTCGCTGAATGTTGCCGCGCGTAGCCACGTTGCTGATTGACTGGCGCAGGGCGTTGGCCCGCAGCGCCCGGCAGCGGGCACTGCGCGGCTGGCTGGCCTGTGTCGGCCTGGGACTCGTGCTGCCGCTCGCTTCCTGCACCGCGCCCGCCACGCGCTGGGACGACGGCTCGGTGCAGGTGCTGGTGTTCAGCAAGACCCTGGGTTACAGGCACGCCTCCATCGGCGCCGGGCGCAGGGCGCTGCAGGCGCTGGCGAGGGATGCGGGCTACGACTTGCACCTGACCGAGGACGCCGGCGTGTTCAATGACGAGGCCCTTGCGCAGTTCGCGGCCGTGGTGTTCCTGAATACCACCGGCGACGTGCTGGACGCCGCGCAGCAGGCGGCCTTCGAGCGCTACATCCGGGCGGGCGGCGGCTTCGTCGGGGTCCACTCCGCCTCCGATACCGAGTACGACTGGCCGTGGTTCGGTGAGCTGGTGGGCGCGCGCTTCGACGGGCACCCCGAGATACAGCCGGCGCGGCTGCGCGTCGTCGATAACGATCACCCCGCCACGCGCACACTGCCGGATCCCTGGCGCCGTACCGACGAATGGTACAACTTCCGCGATATCGTGCCGGATCTGAACTGGCTCATCACCATCGACGAGTCCAGTTACACAGGCGGCACCAACGGTGAGGCGCACCCGATGGCCTGGTACAGGCACTTCGACGGGGGCCGCTCGTTCTATACCGCCATGGGGCATACCGCGGCTTCCTATCGAGAGGACACGTTCCTCGAGCACCTGCGCGGCGGGCTGGCCTGGGCGATCGGCGAGGGCGGCGCGGCGCAGGTCATGCCGGACGAGGACCGTTTCGCGCGCGAGGTACTGGACGAGAACCTCGACGAGCCGATGGAGCTGGATGAAGTGCCGGGCCGGGGCATCCTGTTCATCGAGCGCCGCGGCGCGGTGAAGTTCCACGACTTCGCCAGCGGCGCCACGCGCCTGGCGGGGCAGCTGGAGGTTTTTTACGGCAACGAGGATGGCCTGCTGGGCCTTGCCGTGGACCCCGATCACGCGCGCAACCACTTCATTTACCTCTTCTACACCGCGCCGCTGGAGGAGTCGCTGCAGCGGGTGTCGCGCTTCGTGCTGCGCGATGGCGTGCTCGATCTCGCATCGGAACACGTCCTGCTGCAGATACCGTCCGACAGGTTTTGCTGCCACAGTGGCGGCGGCCTCGAGTTCGGGCCCGACGGCAGCCTCTACATCGGTGTCGGCGACAATACCAATCCCTTCGAGTCCGACGGCTTCGCGCCGATCGACGAGCGTCCCGGGCGCGAGATCTGGGACGCGCAGCGCTCGGCGGCCAACAGCATGGACCTGCGCGGCAAGATACTGCGCATCCGGCCCGAGGCAGACGGCAGCTATACCATCCCCGATGGCAACCTGTTTGCCCCCGGCACCCCCGACACGCGCCCGGAGATCTATATCATGGGCTGCCGCAACCCGTTCCGCTTCGCCATCGACAGCGCCAGCGGCGACCTGATCTGGGGGGATGTCGGCCCGGATGCGGGCAAGGACGATACGTCGCGCGGTCCGCGGGGTATGGGTGAATTCAACCGTGCGCGGCAGGCGGGCTTCTGGGGCTGGCCCTACACCCGCGGCAATAACCTGGCCTACGTGGACTACGATTTTGCCGCCGAACGATCCCTGGACAGCTTCGATCCCGCCAGCCCGGTCAACGACTCGCCGAACAACAGCGGGATTCGCGAGCTGCCACCGGCGCAGCCCTCATTCGTCTGGTACTCCTATGGCACTGAAGAACGGTTCCCGTGGCTCGGCAGCGGCGGCGTCAACCCCATGGCGGGACCGGTGTTTCACCGCCGCGATTTCCCCGCTGAGGCGACAACCTTCCCGCCGTATTTCGAGGGCGCGATTCTGCTCTACGAGTGGATGCGCGACTGGATAGTGGTTGCCCATTTCGACAGGCCAGGCCAGCGCCTGCGCCGGGTGGAGCCCTTCATGCCGAAGGAGCACTTCTCTCACCCCATGGATATGATCTTCGGCAGTGACGGTAGCCTGTACCTGCTCGAGTACGGCCAGAAGTGGAACCAGCGCAACCCCGATGCGCGCCTGAACCGGATCAGCTATATCGCCGATGGGACAGCGGGCTCCAAGCCGGTGGTGGCGAAACGGGCGAGCGCCGGCGGGCCGCGCGGGCAGCAGCTGGTCGAAGGCTCGGATTGCGGCGCCTGCCACGGCATCGAGCAGCTGGTCAACGGGCCCAGCTACAAGCAGATCAGCGAGCGCTACGACGCGGATGCCATGGACTACCTCGTGAGCCGGATTATCGACGGCGGCTCCGGCGTGTGGGGTGAGCGGCACATGTCCGCGCACCCCGATCTTTCCCGGGAGGACGCCGCAGCTATGGTGTCGTGGATTCTTTCACTCGGCGCTGCGAAGGCGCCGACGGGTCACCAGCGTCCCGACGCGACCCGGAACCGCTGAAGGACTCCGCGGCGCAGGTGGCGATTCCACGCCTGTCGAGATCGATACCAGGGACTACGGCAAGCTGACGTTACCGGGCCGGCAGCAGCAGCATGGAGCTGGGAAAATCGATGTGCCGTTTTTCGTCTGCCTG
>JAWVYG010000609.1:0-2790 GCA_033722815.1 Halioglobus sp. | reverse complement strand
CTATGTCCAGACTGGGGATGTAGTCATGACCTTTATCAGCGAAGTAGGCAAGACTCGCTCTTGCCGGGGCCGTTCCCACGCCGACATACGATTTCACCTGCTGCGTGACACTGTCGAAATAGAGTGTTGGGGCAACGCCGCCGAAGGCGGCAGCTTCGCCATGGGTGACATTGATCACCAGCAGCGCGCCAATCGCGGCATCGCACGCGGTGCCATTTTCCTCAAGGATGTCTACCGCAGCATCCGTCGCCCAGGGCGTGCCGGTGACCACCGCGAACTCGCGGCCATGCACCGCGTGCCTGGCGGTCCCGGTCAGGCCCTGGTAAGGCAGGATTTGCGGGCGGCTGGTGTACAGGATAATCGCAATACAACCCGGGATGAGTAAAAGCGTCGCGGCTGCCAGCTTAAGCATTCCCATCCGGCGTTTCGAATACCGCGTGTCTGGCTTCATGTAGTGACTTCTTCAAACGCATAACTCGAACGAACGGCATGATCCTCGAGTGCTGCAGGATACACCGCCGGTGCCCTCAGGGGATAACCGGCACCAGCAGGTGCGCATCGTAATCTGCCCCGGTGTGAATGGCGTGCGTGCCCATGTTGGTCTCTGCGCTGAACCCGTGTTCCAGGGAGGGGTGCTCGAAGAGGTCCGTACCCTGGATGACCAGCTGCAGTGATTCACCCGCCCGGAACAGCGTGCTGCTGGGCAGTATCTCAATCTCCACGGGAACCACCTGGCCGGGAACGAGCGGCTGGGGATTCTCGTGGGTCAGCACGGGCTGCCAGGGGCGTGACCGCTCCTGGTCGAGCTCGCGCTCCGAGGCCCGCAGCCACCCCATGGCCACAGGGCCCAGGATGTAGCCGGTCTTGGCGTAGAAGTGGACCTCGTCACCCTGCGCGTCAAACTTCTTCACGCCGACGAAGATGTCCATATCATCGCCCTCGCTGACGGACACCCAGAGTCGCAGCTTCATGTTCCCGGTCAGTTCCGTGTCTTCGTCGAAGACGTGGGTGAATGTCGTCGACCCATAGGCGGGGTCATAGGTCGCCGAAGCCGCCTGCGCGGGCATATCCCCGGACAGTTCGCCCATGGCGGCATCCAGGTAGAGTTTCGTGTAGCGCGTTCGCGCAATCGGCCAGTTGTCCTCGTAGCGCACGGCGTATTCCTCGAGGCTCTCACGGACCTCCAGGCGGACCGACCTCACCGCATCCATCCCATTCGCCTCACCCTTGAGGAAGTAATCGAAGAACCGTTGCTGGAATTGCAGCGCTTCGTCGCCGTAGTAGGTGGACCACTTTTCTCGCCCATGGGTGAACAGCCACTTTTGCGCACTGCCCGTGTTCTTGTAGCCTTCGAACGAGCCCCGGGTATGCAGCCCCTGGTCGGACCAGGTTGCACAGATCAGCGCAGGCACCTCCACCAGTTGCGGTTGCGTCGCAAGGGGCGGTTGCACGGCCTTGAGCACTTGCAGGTTCCTTTGGACTACCTGGAAATCGGCGAGCGCGGGCAACGGCGGGGTGTTCGCCAGGCTGTTCACCCGCTGCAACCAGTAGCTGGTAAACGCGGTCTCGGGTATGCCACCGTGGTAGATCACCTCGCGGAACGCGTCGGTCTGTCCTTCCCAGGGCATGATGGCCTTCAGGTAGTCCGGCGGGTTACCCCCGGCCGCGACCCACTGCGAAATGGCGAGGTAGGAGACGCCGGTCAGTCCTACGCGGCCATTGCTCCACTGCCGTGTGCCGGCCCACTCGATGGCATCGTGAAAGTCCAGCCGGTCCTGCTCTCCCAGCACCGACGCGTCTCCCGCGGAGGCGTGATACCCGCGGGCATCGACGTACACAACGGCATAGCCCCGCGGCACCCAGTACGCGGGATCCGGGCCTTCCCAGGTCGTCCACTCACTCACTTCGAACGTGCCGAGGTTGAATTCCGGTTGGTCCCAACTGTCCAGTACCGGCGGATACGTATCCGGCCCCTTGTCCTTGCCATAGGAGGTAAACGACATGATCACCGGGTAGGCGCCATCGCCTGTCGGCCTGAACACCCGGGCGGACAGGCGAGTGCCATCCCTCGCGACGACCGCGACGTCGTCCTCTATTACCACGCTGTCCCTGATCTCAGCCGTGTCCCTGATGATTACCGGGTAGCTCTGCTCTTCAACCAGGGACGGGCTGCCGCTGCCATCGCCGCAGGCGCTGAGAAAAATACTTGTGCTCACGGCACCGGTCAGCATTACGGCCTTCCGTACCCAGCGCCGAAGACCCGGGAAGCCGTGCCGGGCAGCGGTGGCGGTTGATGTTGCTGTCGTATCTACTGTGGTCGTCTTCATGGCTGTATACCTGTTCTCTGTGTGCGCTGTGGTGATGCTTCGGCACCCGATGGAATTCGTGGACAAAGTGAGAACCTCTATGTGTGATTTATGGAAGCGCGGGCCACTTCGAGCAGGCCGTCTGTTTCGGCTTCCGGTATACCGAGGTTGTTGAGTACAAAACGCGCCCAGACCTCGCTGTCTTCGCGTTCGCTTTGCCGGGCGATCGACGCCAGCACCAGCCCCACGAAACCCCAGGCCATCACCGGTTCCAGTGATTCCACGGGTAGAGAGGGCTGCAGCCGATTCGCCGCCAGGCCCCTGGCAAGGTTGGCGAGCAGGAAATCGCGCTGGCTCTCCGTGATTGCCTCGTTCAGCAGGCCCGGATGTTGCGCCAGGGCGCCAGTGATCGGATCGGTGGCGACGGCCCGAAACATCCGGCATGCCATGGTAGCCACGACCTGCGCCTCGTCGTCCCCGCCGT
>JAWVYG010000608.1:0-2799 GCA_033722815.1 Halioglobus sp. | reverse complement strand
GCGTGAAAAACGTCACGCTGCTCAATGCCTACAGGGGGATCGGTCTCAATGTCCCGCCGTTTGAGCGCAGCAATCACGAGCTGTCGCGTGTGGAAAACGTGAAGGGCACAGTGCTGTATCGCGGCCTCGAGGCGCGCAACAGTTCAGACGTGGGTAACTGGCGCAACATCCACTTCAGCAACCGCTACTGGGCCGACGCGCCGACGGCCTACAACCCGCCTCCGCGCGCCACACTGGACAGCTGGACCCGGGCCAACGGGACCGCGTTCACCTTTGCGGACGTCGAATGGGACAACTTCTACAGGCTGTCGGCTGAGGACTACCATGTCGGCATTCATTTCGTGGACGGGGCCCGTATCGCGTTCGCCGGGCAGTTCTACGATGTTGCCATTGCCGACAGCACGGTGGCGATCAAGGCGGATCCCGATTCAATCGACAGCCGCCGACCGCACTGGGGGGCCAGTTTCTGGCGCAGCGCACTCGAGGGCAGTGTCGCGGCGGTAGAAAACAACTCGGCCGGCCATATCCACCTGGCCAATTCCTCTGTGGCGGGTGCCTTCGGCGGCAAGTATGCCGAACGCGTACGCTCTACCGCCACTGCTTCCCCAGCCGCCGAGCCTTACATGGAAATCGCTTCTCCACCGAAGCCGACGCGGTCGGTTTTGTACGACGTTACACGGGCCCCATACCACGCGCCCTCAACCCTGGGCAGGATACCTGCGCACGATGCGACCGGCGCCATCCAGTCGGCGTTAAACGAGGCAGGGGAGGCCGGCGGAGGCGTGGTGTACCTGCCCGCCGGGTGGTACAGAATCAGCTCGGGGCTGTCCGTACCGGCGAATGTAGAGCTGCGCGGTTCATCTGCTGTGATGAATCGCAGTCATCCTGGCCTTAGCAATGGCACCGTGCTGTTCGCATATCGGGAAGGCGCGGACAATCCTGCGCTCATCACACTCGATGGCGCTAACGCCGGCGTGCGTGGCCTGCGCGTGTTTTACCCGGGCAATCGCTATGCCCGCGCCAACAGCTTCAAATACTACCCGTATGCGCTGCGTATCAACGGCGTGGCCGATGCCTGGATCGTCAATGTCGCCATCGAGAACGGCTTTCGCGGTGTGATCGCAGAGCCCGGCAGCGACGGGCACTATATCCGCGACGTGGTAGGCGCCACGACACATGGCTTTATCCGCATCGGCGCGAGCAAGTCGGGCTGGATCGAGAACTGCCACAGCAATATCAACTTCTGGCCGCGCAATGGCTACCGCGTAGGGGAATGGATGGTAGAGGGCCGCGATGTGTTCTGGGGCGACTTCCTGGCCACGCGCAAGAGGAACGATTACCTGATCCAGATTGAAAACGCCCTGGATGAGCGCCTGCTGAACAACTTCTCTTACGGCGGCAAGCACGGCATCCAGGCCCTTAATTCGAAGGTCCAGGCGGTCAATACCGGTACCGATAACGTGGGCGGCCACACGGTGGTTGCCGGGGAGGGCGCCGTCGTCAGGGTCGTCAACTCGATGCGCTATAACGGCAGCAGCAATACCGCCGGCGCAGCCGAAAGCCATAACGAAATGAACCTCGACTGACGGTAAATCGGGGACAGACCACGATTATTTTCTAAAAAGATGGAAAATACATGGGGCAATTGGGGACAGACCACGATTCTCTTTTCAGAAAATCGTGGTCTGTCCCCTATTTTCTTACGCGTTGCAAACCCATTGAATCTGGCTATAGGATGAGTCGACTTGATGTCGGGGATCGCCAATGACAAGTGCCTCCATACAACGTTCGGATTCGCAGATGGCGCCGCCGCGGGTGCTGGAGCGCGCCTATGACGACCCGGACCGGGTACTCGAACTGATCCGCCGCGGTGCGCCCTACAAGAGCATCACGGCGGTACAGAAGGAACCGGAGGGTACCCCCTGCGCGCCCTGGTTCAGGAATTTCTGGGCACTGGGCGGCAAGGTCATTTTTGACGGCGTGGAGCCGGTATTCAACAACTGCAATTTCATCGAGGCCGCAAAGGAAAACTTCGGCGCTAAAGTGGTGAAGCCGCTGGCCATGATGACCAACCTGAATGCGCCCGCGCCGGCTGCGGGCCCACACCTGGACCTGCCGTTTTTTCGGGGTGCCCACAAGCGGGAGGTGCCGAGCTGGCTGCTGGCGCCCATGGGCTATTCGGGCCTGTTCCAGCATTGGGCCGTGCCGGTGGCCTCCGCCATCAGCTGGTTCTATACCGGTGCGGGCGGCGCGTTCGAATACTGGCCGGATGGTCCTGATCGCCCGAGTCAGCGGGTGGAAGGCCTTTCCGCCAACCAGGCTGTCGTCGCGGATAACGAATACATGTATCACCGGGTCGATGCGATTGGCGAGCCAAGGCAGTACCTGCCCGGTAACCAGGTGCCCTACGAGGCGATGCTCGCGCTGGACGGTGATACCTGGGTGATCAGGGCGGGGGACGAGACGCTGGCCGCCTACGCGTTCGGTGACATGCGCCTGTCCGTGCTGTGGAAAGCGTATTGCTTCGCCGACGAGGCAGAGGAACGCGCCTTCAACGATGGCTCCGACAATCTCACGCCCCGGATGATCGTCGAGCTCTTCTGCAAGGACATGGCACGCAGGGGGCTGCGGGTGGAAATGCCGGACGACCTGGATGGCCACAGTCCCTGGGCCAATGCCGTGATCGAGACCTACCGGCCGGCAATGAGCTGAACATTAATTGGGGACAGACCACGATTCTTTTTCAAAAAATCGTGGTCTGTCCCCAATTAATGAGGCGCCGCACTCCCGGCCCACGCT
>JAWVYG010000607.1:0-2811 GCA_033722815.1 Halioglobus sp. | reverse complement strand
CACGTCCACCTGCCCCACGACCAGGCCGTTGGCGCGCGCGGTGGTATCGAACAGGTCGAAGCGCTGCCCGCCCTCGATGGTGATGCCCAGCAGTCCGTTGGCGAGCTGGTCCCAGTCGACGATCCTGGCGGTGGTGCCGTAATCACCCAGTTCGGGTGACGCCCTGCCATTGCCGGCCACCTCCGAGCCGTGGCGGATCCACACCACACCGAAGGGTTCCTCGCTGCGCATCGTCTCGCGCACGAGATCGAGGTAGCGCTGTTCGAAGATCCGCAGCGGCATACGCCCGTGTGGCACCAGCACACTCGACAGCGGAAACAGGGGCAGTTCCGTCATGGCCCGTCCCCTATAACGGCTTGTACCGGTGCGCTATCAAGCTCGAGCCGCTGCAGTGTGGCAAGCGCCGCGTCCCGGGAATCGCTGCAGACGGCGTACTCTGCCCTGAAGTCGTCGCATGCGCGGGGACGACGTGTGTCACCAAACAGCGCGCAGCGCATCGAGACAGTGAGGTGCACACAGGATTCGCCGGCGGCCTTGCCCGCAGGCATGCCGTAAAAAGGCTGCGCTATCGAGGGCGCGATACAACACGCGCCACAGCCGCTACGGCAGTGCATCGCGCCGACCGCGGCGGACTCACTCATCCCCTTCGGGGCCCAGCGGTTTGAACATGATGATGAGCTGCGGCAGCAACAGCAGCGCCCCAAGCACGGCGGCGATCATCGCCAGCACGGTAAGCAGGCCAAAGTAAATACTCGGGTTGAAGTTGGACAGGGTGAGCGTGCAGAAACCGATCACCACCGTCAGCGTGGTGTAGTACATGGCCCTGCCGATACTGTTGTGGCAGCGGTGCATGGCAGCGCGGTAATCGCGGTCATGTTTGAATTCGCGCAGGTAGCGGTGAACGTAGTGGATACAATCATCCACACCGATGCCGACCACGATCGCCGCGATGGTAATGGTCATGATATCCAGCGGGATGCCGACGATGCCCATCACTCCCAGCACCAGGCCAGCGGCCAGGATGTTGGGCGCGAGCGCGATGAACGCCAGCGACAGCGAACGGAACAGCAAGACAAACATCACCAATATCGCACCGAACACCGCCCCTAGCGTAAGTATCTGCGAGCGGAACAGGCTCTGCAGCACGTTATTGTAGAGAACCAGCATCCCGGTCAGCTCCAGTTTCTCCTCCTCGATACCAAGTTCATCGACCAGGTGGCGGTGCAGGTTGCGCAGGAAGTCGTTGCGCCTGAGGGTCTCACTCGTTTCCATGACACGCACGCTCAAACGCGCCTGCTCCTTGTCGAGTGAGAAGTAGGGATCGATCATTAGCTCGGCGATATCACCTGACAGACTTTTCTGCACCAGCGCCAGCTCGACACCGCTGATGTCCTCCCCCATCAGGTCCTTGACCACGGCGAATACCGTGGACAGCGACAGCACCTTGCCCGTTTCCGGCAGGGAGTCGACGTACTCGTGCACCGCATCCAGCCGGCGCATGCCCTGCATGGTGAACCAGTAGCTGGGCTTGAAGCCGTCCTCCGGTCCGGCGAACTCGTCGTAGTCACTGTCGAACTCCTCGTCCCAGCTGTCGCCGACCAGTTCCTCGCCGGCGGAGAACTCGTCCACCAGGAAGGGGTCGTCCTCGGCGATCGGAGCGCCCTCTCCCTGCAATTCCTCGAGCCCGGGCAGCGGATCTTCCGCGATTTCTGGCGCATCGATGATGATATCGAGCGGTATGGTGCCGCCCAGCTGCGCGTCGAGCAGTTCCATGCCCTGGTAAATCTCGGTGGTGTCGTGGAAATAGTCGATGAAGCGGTTTTCTACCTCCAGCCGGCTCACACCCCACACGATCAGGCCCGCCAACAGCACGGTCACCAGGATGATGAAATGGCCGAAACGATCCGTAATCCGGGCAAAGGCGCGAGTCATGGCGGGGTCGCGACCGGTGTGACGGTGCGGTTTACCCACCGGCCAGACCAGCATCAGGCAGGGCACGATCACGAAGCACAGCAACAGGGCCACGCCAATGCCCACCGTCATCATCCAGCCGAAGTCGATCACGGGCTGGATGCCCGAGACCACCAGCGACATGAAAGCGACGACGGTGGTGATACCGGTGTAGATACACGGCACTGCCATCAGGCGCATCGCGGCCAGTACCCGTTCGTGCAGGTCGCCCTCGGGATCGGCGGCGTGCAGTTCGCGGTAACGCACGATCAGGTGGATGGATATCGCCAGGGCGATAATCAGCAGCACCGCCACGAAGTTCGAGGATATCACCGTCATCCGCCAGTCCAGCGCACCGAGCAGGCCCAGCATCACTACCACCGTGGAGCTGCAGGTTACCAGCGGGATAACCACCCAGCGCACGTGGCGGAAGATCACCGCCAGCACCACCAGCATGATGCCCAGGATGGCGCTGCCGAACAGTACCAGGTCGCTGCGCACGAAACTCACCATGTCCGCTGCGATCATGGGCACGCCACCCACGAACAGCTGAGCGTATTCTCGGTATCGGTCGGCGATCTCACGCACGCTGGCCACCAGGGCACTCTGCTTCGCCAGCTGTTTTGCCGTATACGCCTTGAACTCGGACTCAACCACGGACAGGGTTTCGCGCTGCGCCGCACTGATCTGCCCGCGGCGCTTCAGCTTACGCAGGTCCTCGCGCTGGTTCAGCAGGTCGTAATAACCCTCGTCACGCTCCAGGTTGATCTGCACCGCCGTGAGCTTGCCATCGCGACTGGCCAGCAGGTCCGCATAAATGGGGCTGGTGGTAAATTCCTGCAGCACCAGGCCCAGGTCGAT
>JAWVYG010000606.1:0-2813 GCA_033722815.1 Halioglobus sp. | reverse complement strand
GGCTACCTGACCGATCCCTACAAGTCCCGCGACCTGCGGCCCGATGAACGCAAGGAGTGGACGTTCAGTGCCGGCTACCGGCGTTTCATGGAGGAGCAGGACGCGGCGCTGCACGTCGACTACCGCTACTTCGACGATGACTGGGACGTGGTGGCGCATACCCTCGACGTTGCCTGGTACCAGAATCTGGAGAACGACACGCAGGTGATTCCCTTCGTGCGCTACTACTCGCAGGACGAGGCGGAGTTCTTCGACATCGTCGCGGATGGTAGCGAACGCTTCTATGCCGACGACTACCGGCTGTCGTCCTACGGCGCTTTCAGCTACGGCCTGCGCCTGCGTCGCGGTATCGGCGACTGGGCGGTGGAGGCGACCGCGGAGCGTTACAACAGCGACGAGAGCTGGGGCCTGTTCGGGGGAGAGGAATCACCGGCGCTGGTGGACTTCTGGCGCTGGAGCGTCGGGTTCAGCTACACCTTCAGGTAGTTAGCTTCTCGCGCATGCTGCGCGTCGACCACGACTTCAAAGCCATGGGCGGCCCCGGCCGCCTGCGCTTCTACGCGCGCGACGAGGCTCATTCCGCACAGGCCGTGGCGGCGGCGATCGACGAGATCGAGCGGCTGGAGAACAAGTACAGCCGCTACCGCGACGACTCCCTCACCTCGCGCATCAACCGCGCCGCCGGCACGGCGCAGCCCATCCCCCTCGATGCCGAAACGGCCGGCCTGCTCGACTACGCCGATACGCTGTGGCGCGAAAGCGGCGGGCTGTTCGACCTGACCTCCGGGATCCTGCGCAGGGCCTGGGATTTCCGCTCCGGACGCATTCCCTCAGATAGCGAGCTGCAGGCGCTGCTGCCGCTGGTCGGCTGGGACAAGGTCGAGCGCGACGCACAGGGCATCGCATTGCCCGGGCAGGGCATGGAGATCGACTTCGGCGGCCTGGTCAAGGAATACGCCGCCGACAGTGTCGCCAACCGGCTGCGTGAATGCGGCGTGTCCCGCGCGCTCGTCGACCTGGCCGGGGACATGGCGGTCGTGGGCCCGCCGGTGGGGGACGAGGGGTGGCCTGTCGGCATCCGCCATCCGGCGCAACCGGAGCGGGCGATTGCATCGATCGCCCTGTCGGGTGGGGCGCTGGCCAGCAGCGGCGATTACGAGCGCTGCATAGACATCGACGGTGAGCGTTACGGCCACATCCTGCACCCGGGCACGGGCTGGCCGGTGCGCGGCCTGGTGGCGGTGAGCATCCTGGCGCCGCAGTGCCTGGTCGCGGGCAGCTCCGCCACCGTCGCCATGCTGCAGCCCGCCGCGCAGGCTCTCGACTGGCTCGCCGCCCTGGGCCTGCCGTGGCTGGCGGTCGACGCGCAGCTCAACTGCCACGGCACCATCGCCACCGCCACCGGTTGATGTATTCAGCCGGAGCCCGGCTGCGTCCGGTACTCCCGCGAGCCGATGTCCAGCGGGCCGATCTCGGGGCGGCGCTGTACACCGGCCGGCGGCAGGAACTCGTAGACCGGGACCAGGGTCTCGGCGCCGGTCGGGCTGCCGGCTGCGTCGATGGACTCGGCGCCCTCAGGTGACTCCCAACTCTCCGGCACGCGCCGAGCAAGCCGCAGCCTGACGTTGTCGTGCTCCTCGCCCGGACCGCGCAGCAGCCAGGCGCGACCGAACACAAGGTTATTCGCGATCAGTGCGTAGGCGTCCTCGGCGTGATTGCTGACCAGCGTGCCGGCGATGGCCTCGTTGACCAGCGTGTTATTGACCACGAACAGCCGCTTCTGCGCGGCGCTCCGCTCCTCGCAGCCCTCCGCGCCGTAGCCGATGATTTCCATGTTGGCCGTCGCGGCGCCCTGGTGCATGTCGTTGCCCATGACCACGCTGCGGCCGCAGTTGGGCAGGTCGATGAGCCGGCTCGACCCGCCGATCTCTTTTTCCTCGATGCGGTTGTAGGCGATGAAGTTCTCCAGCGCGCGACTCTTTATCTGGTGGCCCTGGTCGGTGCCCTTGAAGTGCGAGCCGGTGAGCGTGAAGCGCCGCACGGTGCCGATGTAGATGCCGTGGCTGAAACGTGTGGCGCGCTGCTGGTACCAGAAGCGCGAGTTGCTGATGTCGATGTCCGCTTCCGTGTTCCTGCCGGTGAGGATCGAGAACTCGTTGTGGTGGAAGTAGGCGTTGCGGATCGTCAGGCTGCCGCCCTGATGCCGGATGCCCGCACCGTTGGTATCGCGCACCCGCGCGCCGGAGAACTCCAGGTTCTCCAGCACGAGGTTCTTGCCGTTGATGATCCAGATGCCCTTGTCGTTGGGGATGAGCCGGTTGGAGCCCAGCTTGGCGATGCCGTCGACACCGCGGATGGTGAGGTCGTCCTGGTTCCAGACGGCGTAGTCGTTGTAGTACTGCCCGGCGTCGATTTCCACGGTGTCGCCGCTCTCGGCCACCCGCGCGGCCTGGCTGGGCACCCTGAGTTCCCGCTCCGGGCCGACCTGCCACGTGCGTGCCGCCAGGGCCGCTTGCGCGCAGCCGGCCAGCGCCAACAGCAGGGCGAGGCGGGTCAACAATTGCAGGCGGTGTTGCATCATTCGCTGATCAGTACCGTGTCGCCGAGGAAGCTGTTGTTTTCCAGCGCGGCGACGATGAAATGCCCGACGTCCGCGCGGGTGATGTCCCCGGCGGTCAGGCCAGACATGTCCTCGACCACGCGGTAGTTGCCGCGCGCCGGCGCGTCCACCAGGAAACCCGGCCGCACGATGGTCCACTCGACGTCCTGCGCGGCGCCGCTGTCGCGAACCAGCGCCTCCTGCCGGTCCTTGT
>JAWVYG010000605.1:0-2818 GCA_033722815.1 Halioglobus sp. | reverse complement strand
ATCAACGGCATCGAGAAGATCTTCGTGGTGAACTACCTCGGCCACGTCGTGCTGACCATGAACCTTTTGCCACTGGTCCAGGCAGCCGAAAGAGGTCGTATCGTCCACGTGGGCAGCCAGATGGGCTACCGCAGCACCCCCGAGGGCGGCATCGACTTCGATAACCTGCGCGGCGAGGGGGTGTACGACGCAGGCCTGGCCTACGGCCGCTCGAAACTGGCCAACGCGCTGTTCTCCCTCAAGCTGTCACAGATACTCGACCCGGCCGAGACCACCTCGAACGTGGTCCATCCCGGTTTCGTCGAGACCAACATTGGCCGCAACGCCACCGGCTTCGTGGGTTTTCTGTACAACAGGGTGGCGACGGTCATCAAGAAGAACCTGGCGGAAGGCGCAGCCACCCAGGTCTATGTGGCCACCAGCCCGCTGCTGGAGGGCGTCAGCGGCGCCTACTTCGAGGACTGTAACCCGGTGAGCATCCTCGTACCTAACCACGTGTTCGATACGCAGATGGCCGACAGGCTGTGGAACGAAACCCTCGCGATGGTCGGCGACTACTTCCAGGGCGCCGCGAACACCGCATAACCGGGCGGTGACGAGTACGCGCCAGCGCGCGCTCGCATTAAAGCCGTTGCAGCGAGTTGTCGCTGGCTAGACCTTGATGACGATTTGCCTCACGTGCAGCGCGCGCAGCGGCAGCCAGGTCAGCAACAGGACCATGGCGATGGGCGCCAGTGAGGCGGGCCTGGGGCCGACGACGGGTGCCGCCAGCTCGTAGCACAGCGGCAGCAGCCCCGCCGACATCAGCATGCCGGTGAGCAGGATGTGCAGTACATAGGCGGTGATCGAATTGATGCCGAAGGACTGGCAGGGCACCAGCCAGGCGGAGCGATACCCGCGGTTATCGACCAGCCAGTAAAGCACCGCGAACAACACGAGCCCGAGCCCGCTGGTGTAGACGGCGAAGCTCGACGTCCACAGCGCCTTGACCATCGGGAAGCTCAGCCCCCAGGCCCAGCCCAGCAACGACAGGGCGACACCGGCAGACAACATGCCCCGGAAGGCCCGCTCCCGGTCGCCATGCGTGCGCATCCAACTGCCCACCAGCACACCGATCAGCGCCTGCGCGATCGCGGGAATGGTATCCAGCAGGCCCTCGGGATCATAACCCCGCGGGCCAGAGACGTAGGCCGCCTCCCCCAACACCTGCCTGTCTACCCAGGAAATGAAGTCCGCCCCCGGCTGCAACAGGTCGACCGGCGTACCGTCGGGAACATCGAGGTAGGCAAGTCGCCAGTATCCGAACAGGCTGACTACGACCACCGCGACCAACGCGCGCTGCGGCAGGCAGGCGTAGAGCAGAGACGCTACGAAAAATACCACGGCGATGCGCTGCAGCACCCCGGGAATCCTCAGCGTGTCGCCGCCGCTGGACAACAGCGCCATCGCGTTCAGGGCCAGACCGATTGCGAACAGTATCGCGGCACGACGCAGCAGCCTGGCCACGAGGGCGCCGTTGACGCCATCCTGGCGCCGGTCCGCCACTCCCGACAGCGGGATGGATACGCCCACGATCAGGATGAAGAAGGGAAAAACGACATCGGCAAACGTCACCCCCGCCCACTTCGCGTGCAGCAGGAAACTGAACGTGGCCGTGTCGTCACGCACGCCGAACCACGCCGCCGTATTCACGACCACCATCAGGATGATGGTCAGGCCGCGCATCACGTCCAGCGAAAGGAGCCGCGTGGAAGCGGGCGCCGTCACGAAGGGGTTGCGCTGCAGCGCTGGGCGATCACCATGCAAACACGTTAATCCATCCCGCGTCCCCGAGGCAAACCCTTGGCGGCAGTAACCAGGCAGGTTCCCGGATGCGCAGTGCGAGCGCTGCGCGGACGCCGGCTCAGAAATCGAAGGCGCGCTGCCGTTGCGGCGCGCTGGCGGCCGTCTCGCGCACCTCGAGCGACTGTCGCTGCGCCAGCTGCGACAGGGTCACGCCAAGCAGGCGCACGCCCCGCGGCACCGGTAACAACTGCGCCAGCAGGTCGCGGGCGACGTCGGCAAAGTCGCCCATGTGCGTGACGTAGCCGGCGCCCGATTTGCTGCGGGTGATCTGCCGAAAGTCGGCGTACTTCACTTTCAGTGTGACGGTGCGCCCCGCCACGCCGTTCTTCTCTATTCGTTGCCACACGGTGTCGATGATCTCGTCCAGTGCCGCGTGCAGTGCCTCCGGGGATACCAGGTCTTCACTGAACGTGCGCTCGGCCCCCACCGACTTGCGCACGCGGTCGGGCTTCACCGCGCGATTGTCCAGCCCGCGGGCGGCGTGGTACAGGTAGCGGGCGGACTTGCCGAAGTGCGTGTACAGGAAGTCCATGTCCTTCTCGCGCAGGTCCGCGCCCACGCCGATGCCCAGGCGCTCCATGCGCTCGGCCGTCCTGGGCCCCACGCCGTAGAAGCGCCGCACCGGCAGGTCGGCGACGAACTGCGCGCCCTCCTGCGGCCGAATCACGAAAACGCCGTCGGGCTTGTTCTGGTCCGAGGCGATCTTGGCCAGGAACTTGTTGTAGCTCACCCCGGCGCTGGCGGTGAGCTGCGTCTGCTCGCGAATGGCGGCGCGGATCAGCTCGGCAGTCTGCGTGGCGCTGCCGATGCCGCGTTTGTCCTGCGTTACATCGAGATACGCCTCGTCGAGCGACAGGGGCTCCACCAGGTCGCTGTAGCTGTGAAAAACCTGCCTGATCTGCTGCGATACGGCGCGGTACACATCGAACCGGGGTCGCACGAACAACAGCCCCGGGCAGCGCCGCGCCGCTGT
>JAWVYG010000604.1:0-2820 GCA_033722815.1 Halioglobus sp. | reverse complement strand
GTGGCTCATGGGTTTCCCCTGCTGCGGCGAGGCGTGCGGCGGTCGGCGCGAGGCAAATATTGTACGAATGTACAAAACTAGGCAAACTGGCGCTACAGCGCGTAGCCGATGGACGGGTTCGCACGCCGCCGACTTACCGGTCCCCCAGGCCAGGGAGAAACCCGCTGGCCCGGCGGTGGAACAGCTTTTATTCCCAAACGCGCCTGTCGCAGGAGCTGCAGCGCCCGGGCGCCGCCCGCCGCAAGTCGTTGTTGCGGGCACTGGCTGCCCGGCCGTTACCCCCGGAGACCTATGACATGAACGCCACGGAGACTGTGCATCTCGAGGACGTGCAGCAGGCTGCCGAGCGCATCGCGCCCTGGGTACACCTCACCCCGGTCATGAGCAGTGAACTGATCGATGCCGAGGCGGGCTGCGAGTTGCTGTTCAAGTGCGAGAACCTGCAGAAGGCGGGCGCCTTCAAGGCGCGCGGCGCACACAACGCGGTGCTGGCGCTGTCGCAGGAAGAGCTTCGCCGCGGCGTGGCCACGCACTCCTCGGGAAACCACGCCGCCGCGCTGGCGCTGGCGGCGAGCCGCGTGCAGGCGCCTGCCTACGTGGTGATGCCGGAAAATGCGCCGGCGGTGAAGGTCGCGGCCGTGCGCGCCTATGGCGCCGACATCACGTTCTGCGCGCCCAACCTGCGCGCCCGCGAGGAGGGGCTCGCGGCGATCTGCGCCCGCACCGGGGCGCACTTCATCCCGCCCTACGACGACGCCCGCGTGATAGCGGGGCAGGGCACCTGTGCGCTGGAGCTGGCACAGCAGTTGTCCCGGCCGCCCGATGTCCTGGTGACGCCGGTCGGCGGCGGCGGGCTGCTGTCGGGCTGCGCCGTGGTTGCGCGCGCCCTGTGGCCGGATCCCCGGGTGATCGGCGCAGAGCCCGCCGGCGCCGACGACGCCCAGCGCGGCTTCCGCAGCGGCACCCGGCAGACGCAGGCCGCGTCGCAGACCATTGCCGACGGGCTGCGCTCCACGCTCGGCGAGCGCAACTTCGCCATCATCCGCGACAAGGTCGACGATATCCTCACCGCCAGTGACGAGGCGATCGTCGAGGCGATGCGGCTGGTGTGGACGCGCATGAAGCTGGTGATCGAGCCCTCTGCGGCGGTGCCGCTTGCGGTCGTGCTGACCCACAGGGAACTGTTCGCCGGGCAGCGTGTCGCCGTGGTCGTCACCGGCGGCAACGTGGATATCGACAAGCTGCCATGGTGAGCGTCCGGCGACGAGGCACAGTCCGATCGCCGGGCTGGCTGCGCGGTGATTTGTATCCCGTGGCCGCCCTGCCTGGGGAGATTCCAGGTAAAACGCTGCAGTTCGCCCCGCGTTAGCGCAAACCGGCGGCGCTCGAGTGGATTCCGGCACCTCGATAAGGTATACAAACCCCCAAGATGTCCAGCTCCGGGAATGGCATGCCAGATCACCAGGATGACCTCAGCGCCCTTAACCGGGCGCTGCCACTGCAGCAGAAACTCGTTGCCGCGCACAAGTCCGTGCAGGGCCAGTTTCCCTTCATATCGCGTATCGCTGTCGCTATCTACGATACCGGCACCAGCACGCTGAAGACCTACGTGCACTCGAGCGGGGAGGACAACCCGCTGGATCACTACGAGGCCGCCCTGGAGGACGCACCCTCGCTGCAGGCCATCCTGGACAAGGGCCTGCCGCGGGTGATCAACAATCCGCTGACGTTCGAGGATGGAGACCACGAGCACACGGTGCGCATCGGGCGAGCGGGTTACGCGGCCAGCTACACGCTGCCAATCTTCAACGAGGGCGTATTCATCGGCTTCATATTCTTTAATTCCCATGAACGCGAGGTGTTCAACGAGGCGGTATTGCGGCAGATCGACATCTACGGCCACATGATCTCGCTGATGGTGATCAACGAGCTGTCCTCGATCCGCACGCTGGCGGCGGCCATTGCCACCACGGGTCGCCTCACCCACGTGCGCGACCCGGAAACGGGCTCGCACCTCGATCGCATGTCACGCTACAGCCGCCTGATCGCGCGCCAGCTGGCGGAGAAATACCGCCTGGACGACAACTACATCGAGCACGTGTTCATGTTTTCGCCGCTGCACGATATCGGCAAGATCGGCATTCCCGACCGGATCCTGCTGAAACCCGGCGCCCTGGACGAGGACGAGCGGGCCGTCATGCGCACGCACGCCCGGATGGGGGAGGAGATTATCAACGACCTGATCGACAACTTCGGACTGGACAACTTCGAGTACAAGGACGTACTGCGCAACATCGCGGCATGCCACCACGAGACCATGGACGGCACAGGCTACCCGCACGGTATGAGGGGCGAGGAGATCCCACTGGAGGCACGGATCGTCGCCGTGGCGGACGTGTTCGACGCCCTGACCAGCCGCCGCCCCTACAAGGAGGCCTGGAGCAATGAGCGCGCGATCGCGATGCTGCAGCAGCTGGCGGGGGAGACCCTCGACCGCGATTGTGTGGATGCCCTGGTGAACAACATGCCCGACGTCGAGGAGATCCAGCGCGTCTTCGGCGAGAATCGCTACGGTTGATCGCCGCCCGTAAAAGAAGCGGCGCGCACACCCCCCTTTTGCCAAAAGCCGTCTAAACTTTGATGCGTTGTGCATTGAAAGGGGCCCGGCCCCGCCCCACCCGTTCCCCCACGAGAGGTTGTTCCCATGCAGTACGCCATGCCCGGTTCCGATGACGCCCTGTTCACGTTCCAGACCCGCTACCACAACTATATCGGCGGCGAGTGGGTCGCCCCGCTGGAGGGCGAGTACTTCGACAACGT
>JAWVYG010000603.1:0-2827 GCA_033722815.1 Halioglobus sp. | reverse complement strand
CTTCTCCAGCGGTTTGGACACCCAGGTCTCGTTGATCAGGTCGCGCCAGGTGATGTTGTGGTTGATGCTGTTGCCGCCCCAGGAGCCACAGCCGAGGGAGAACGTCTGGCGCATGCCGTTCCACAGGTTGCCGCTGTTGGAAGCGGCCTGCGGCTGGTTCACCATCACCCTTGAGGTGCGCGTGCCCTCGGCCAGCTTCATGATGTTGTCGTCGTTGTAAGAGTAGATGCCGCAGCTGTGGCCCTGGCCCTGGTAGGCCTGGATCCGGTTGGTCAGCTCGATGGCCTCGTCGATGTCCTTCACCTTGTAGAACGCCATCGTCACAGTGAGCTTCTCGCCGGAGAAGGGGTGGTCGGGGCCGGCGCCCGTCTCCGGGATGATGAGAAACTGCCTGCCCTCGGGCAGATCGAAACCGGCCTGCCCGGCAATGACCGATGCGGGCTGGGCCACGATCTTCGCGTTGATGGCGCCGTCCTGCCACAGCACCGCCTGCAGCTGCTGCTTCTGCGTATCGTCGAGGACGTAGCCGCCCTCCTTCTTGAGCTTCTCCAGGAATTCGTCGTAGATCGACTCGAAGACGATGACCGAGTTGTCCGAGGAGCAGCTCGCCGCAAGGTCCAGGGTCTTCGACGTGCGGATCTTGTCGGCGGCCTCATCCAGGTCGGCGCTGTCGTCCACGGTAATCACCGCGTTGCCGACGCCCACGCCGAGCGCGGGCGTGCCCGAAGAATAGGCCGCATTGACCATGGCGCCGCCGCCGGTGGCCAGGATGCGATCACACTGGCGCATCAGCTCGTTGGTCTTTTCCAGCGTCGGCGTATCGATGCTCTGCACGAGGTCCGCCGGGGCGCCCAGCGCGACGATCGCCTCGCGCATGTAGTCGCAGATCTTCTTGTTGGTGAGCTTGGCCCGGGGGTGGGGTGCGATAATGATGGCGTTGCGCCCCTTCACCGCAGAGATCGACTTGATCACCGGCGTCGCCTCCGGGTTGGTCGAGGGTGACAGGGCACCGATGACGCCGACCGGCTTGGCGATCTTCACGATGTTGCGCTCGGGATCCTCCTCCAGCACGCCGACAGACTTGTCGTCGATGATGTCCATCAGGGTGGCGCGGGTCTTGCGGTGGATTTTCAGGTACTTGCCCTCGTAGTTGCCGAGCCGGGTCTCCTCCACCGTGAACCGGGCGATCTCCTCCGAGCGCTGCTCCTCGGCGACGGCCCACACCATGCCGGTGATGAGTTCGTCCACCTGCTCCTGCGTGTAATTCGCAATCTGTGCCTGGGCGGCCCTGGCCCGCTCCATCATGGCGCTGATCTCTTCGCGCGCCTCAATCAGTTCCTGACTGTCTTCCATTATTCGTTCTCCCATCGGGGCTCGCACGTGGGCCGGGCCCCGGGCGGCAGGTCAAAAGCGGCCCACCAGACTACCCCTGCGCCGGCCGCCGTCAAAGAGAGGAAATTGCGCTAATTATGGACTATATTGCTGCAGCAACGGATATCTGGACCACACCGGAGGACCGCGCCGTGAGCGCACCGTCGAAATGGCCCCTGCCAACCCGGGGCCGCCGCTTCGTTACACCGGCATTTATGCTGCAGAAACTCGCCCGCCACCCCCTGACGCGGGAGTGCTACCCGGCCGCCATGGGCTTCTACCCGGCCGCCGGGGAGCACCGTATGCAGCGCGATCGCCACGACGATAACCTGCTTATTTATTGCGTTGAGGGCGAGGGCCAGGCCAGCGTCGGGGACTGGGCCGGTCGCGTCGCGGAAGGGGATATGCTGCTACTGCCGCAGGGCCTGGCCCACCGCTACCAGGCGAGCGCCGACAACCCCTGGACGATCTACTGGGTGCACTACCAGGGCAGCGCCACCGCCATCTTCAACCAGTACCTGGGGTACCGTGAGGGCGCGTGCCCGGTGACACGCATCGGCGTCTCCCCGCAGCTGGTCGCGCGCTTTCGCGAGCTGATGGCGGTACACCGCACGGGCTACAGCACCCGGGCATTCATCAACGCCGCCAACCTGTTGCGGCAGATACTGACCCAGATCGCGCTCGAGGTGCGCAGCGCCCAGGCGCGCGGGCAGCAGAGCTTCGACCTGGAAGCGATCCAGAGCTTCATGCTGGAGCATATCGACCAGCAGCTGGAGCTGGACACGCTGGCGGCCGCGGCCAACCTGTCGCGCTTCCACTTCAGCAGCAAGTACAAGTCACTGACGGGTTACTCGCCGATCAAGCACTTTCTCAACATGAAGATGGAGCACGCCTGCCACCTGCTGGACTCGAGCGCGCTGAGCGTCAAGGGGGTGGCCGCGGCGGTGGGCTACGATGACCCGCTGTACTTTTCGCGCCTGTTCCGGAACACCGTGGGCATGTCGCCGCGGGACTACCGCCGCTCCGTGCGCAATTAACCCGTCGCGCCTTCCTGCAGGGCCGAGAGCTTCTCGGCGCCGGTCTCGGGCTTGACCAGCTCGGGAGAACTGGTGAGGTGTTTCATCAGCACGCTGCGCATCCACTGGTGGGGTGCGCTGCGGGACGTGCGGGTGTGGCGCATCAGCGACATCTTGCCGCGGTTGCCGCTGTTTGTGTTGCGGATCATGCGCTTGAGTTCCGCGGGCATCTCGTGACCGACGATGCGCTCGCGGTACAGGCCACCCTCCTGGAAGCCGGCATTGGCTACCAGCAGGGAATCGGTGCGGGTGAGCACGCCCACCGCCGAGGAAAACTGCGTGGTTTCCAGCACGATGGACCTGTGCACGCCGTACTGGCCGAGGACGTCGTCCACCATGCTGGTATTTTCCCGCGTCAGTCCGGGCAGGTAGAGGCGCAG
>JAWVYG010000602.1:0-2828 GCA_033722815.1 Halioglobus sp. | reverse complement strand
GGCAAGCGCCTGCAAAACCTTCGCTCCGCCCATCGCCTCGGCGGGGAAAAACTTCACAAGGTCTATGCCCTGCTCCAGACAGCGTATCGCCTCCGTCGCGGTGGCGACCCCAGGCATATAGGGCAAGTCACTGTCGGCACAGCAAGCCATCAACGCTTCGGTCGCGCCGGGCGTAACAAGAAACTCACTCCCCGCCGCGCGCACCGCGCCGTTTCATTCGTCTAGCTCGGTGCTGTCCGAGATATGTTCCAGCGGCAGCGCGGTGCGCTGCACCACCCGGCGCAGCTCGAAACTGGAGTGCACGCCGGCCACGCCGGGGATGCGCGTCAGCCGGCCTAGCAAAAACTGCTCGTAGTAGCCCATGTCCGGCACCACGGCCCGCAGCAGGTAGTCGGCGGACTGGCCGGTCACCACCGAGCACGCCATCACCTCGGGATAGGTGGCCACCTCCGCCTCGAAGGCCTCGAAGCGATCCGGCGTGTGCCGGTCCATGGAGATGCTGATGTAGGCGGTCAGCTTCAGGCCCAGCCTGTCCTGCTCCAGCAGGGTGACGTGCTCGCGGATGATGCCCGACTCCTCGAGCCGCTTCACCCGGCGGGAGCAGGGCGTCGGCGACAGGCCCACGGTCTCGGCCAGCTCGAGGTTGCTGATGCGGGCATTGGCCTGCATGGCGTCGAGGATCTTGCGGTCGATGCGGTCCAGCTTCACGGCACGACTCCTTAGGCGAAAATAGTCAAATTCACACTCTTAAAAGGCGTAAAACCCTAACTAAAGGGCTAATAAGGGTGAATTATAGCGTAAATGGGGTGAAAAGCAGCCATATTTGCATACATTCCCTAAGGCAAAGTGCCTATACTGTGCACCTGGCTGGTTCTCACCGCGTCAGCTGCGCGCACTGCCTGGCGATCCCCGGCAGGGCGAAGGCGCCGCCCCACAAGGGTAGCGACTGACGTAGAGGCGTCGGTGAACAGCCCCCTACAACCCAGGTGAACGATATGAGCAGTTTCGACCACAGCAAGTACAAGCCCTTCCCGGCCATCAGCCTGCCGAACCGGCGCTGGCCCGACCGGGTCATCGACAGGGCGCCGGTGTGGTGCAGCGTAGACCTGCGCGACGGCAACCAGGCGCTGGTGGAGCCGATGACGGCGCGCCAGAAATCGATGCTGTGGGACCAGCTGGTGAAGATCGGCTTCAAGCAGATCGAGGTCGGCTTCCCCTCGGCCTCGAGCCACGACTACGACTTCGTGCGCGAGCTGATCGATAACGACCGCATCCCCGAGGACGTCACCATCCAGGTGCTGACGCAGGCGCGGCCCGACCTGATCGAGAAGACGTTCGCGGCGCTCAAGGGCGCCCGGCGCGCGATCGTTCACGTGTACAACTCCACCTCGACGGTACAGCGGGAGCAGGTGTTCGGCCTCGACCGCAAGGGCATCGTCGATATCGCCGTGCGCGGCGCCGCGCTGGTGCAGGAGTGTGCGGACAGGCACCCGGACACCGAGTGGGTGTTCGAGTATTCACCGGAAAGCTTCACCGGCACCGAGCTGGATTTCGCGGTGGAGGTCTGCGATGCAGTGACTGCCGTGTGGCAGCCCACGCCCGAGCGCCCCGTGATCATCAACCTGCCCGCGACCGTGGAGATGAGTACGCCGAATGTCTACGCCGACCAGATCGAGTGGTTCTGCGATCACGTCGCCCGGCGCGACAGCCTGCTCATCTCGCTGCACACCCACAACGATCGCGGCTGCGCGGTGGCGGCGGCGGAGCTGGCCGTGCTTGCCGGCGCCGACCGGGTGGAAGGTACGCTGTTCGGCAACGGTGAGCGCACCGGCAACATGGACATCGTGACCATGGCGATGAACCTGTACAGCCAGGGCGTCGATCCGCAACTGCAGCTGGGCAACATGGACGAGATCATGCAGGTGAGCCGCGAGTGCACGCAGCTGCCGGTGCATCCGCGCCACCCCTACGCGGGCGAGCTGGTGTTCACCGCGTTCTCCGGCAGCCACCAGGACGCGATCAAGAAATGCCTGGCCATTCGCAGCGGCAAGGGCGATACACCCGACCCCTGGGACGTGGCCTACCTGCCCATCGACCCGGCGGACATCGGCCGCTCCTACCAGGAGGTGATTCGCATCAACAGCCAGTCCGGCAAGGGTGGCATCGCCTACGTGCTGCACCGCGACTACGGGCTGGACCTACCGCGCTGGCTGCAGATCGATTTCAGCTCCGCGGTGCAGGCCTATGCCGAGGAGCGCGAATCCGAGGTGAGCTCCGACGAGATCTTCCGGCTGTTCGAAGACACCTACCTCGCCGGCGACGGCCGCTGGCAGCTGGGCAACTACCAGGTCAGCCGCGAAGACAAGGTGGACAAGTTGCAGGCGGAGCTCTTGCAGGGCAGTACCTCGCACACGCTCACCGGCAGTGGCAACGGCGTGGTGGCGTCGTTCGTGGAGGCCATGCAGCAATTTACCGGTCGCCAGATTGTCCTGGTTGAATACAGCGAACACGCACTGAGCCACAGTGCGGACGCCGAGGCCGTGTGCTACATTCAATTGAACGTAGACGGCGATCGTTTCTGCGGTGTGGGTCGCAGCCATGACATCATTCAGGCATCACTGGACGGCATCCTGGGCGCGATCAACAAGGCGGTACAGGACGAACAGACCGCCGCCGCCTGACCGGCCGGGCAGCCGGCGCCGACACGGCGCCGGCATGCTGCGCGGCGCTCTCGTCGCGTTCCTGTGTCTAAACCTGCTGGCCTGCAGCAGTACCTCCTTCTTTTACAACCGCCTGGATTTCCTCCTGCCGTGGTACGTGGACGGCTT
>JAWVYG010000601.1:0-2844 GCA_033722815.1 Halioglobus sp. | reverse complement strand
GAGACCCGGCCGTAGGTGGGCTTCAGCCCGGTGATGCCACACAGGGCAGCGGGCTGGCGAATCGAGCCCCCGGTGTCGGTGCCGGTGGCCGCGGGTGCAAGCATGCCCGCCACCGCCGCGGCGGAGCCGCCGGAGGAGCCGCCGGGCACGTGGTCCACCTGCCACGGGTTGCGCACTGCACCGTAAAAGCTGCTCTCGTTCGAGGAGCCCATGGCGAATTCATCCATGTTGGTCTTGCCGAGGATGATGGCGCCCGCGTCGCGGAAGCGGGCGATGACGGTGGCGTCGTAGGGCGGCACGAAATTGTCCAGCATCTTGGAGCCGCAGCTGGTGCGCATGCCCCGGGTGCAGAAAATGTCCTTGTGGGCGATGGGTATGCCGGTCAGCGCTGTCGCGTCGCCGGCGGCGATGCGCTGATCCGCGGCGGCGGCCGCATCCAGCGCGGCCTGTTCATCCACGGTGATGAACGCGTTGTACTGGTTGTCCAGGCTGGCGATCCTGTCCAGGAAGCAGCGTGTCAATTCACTGCTGGAATAGTGACCCTCCCGCAGGCCTTCGGCCAATTGGGCGACTGATTGATCGTGCATGGTTTGCGTCCTGGGGCGACCGTTGTGCGGCTAGTCGATGACTTTGGGAACGAGGTAGAGGCCGTCCTCTACCGCCGGGGCGATCGCCTGGAAAGCCTCGCGCTGGTTGCCCTCGGTGACTGCGTCCGGGCGCAGGCGCTGCACGGCATCGAGGGGATTGGCCATCGGTTCCACCGCGCTGGTGTCCACGGCCTGCAGCTGGTCGACCATTTGCAGGATTTCCGCGATACGCGCGGTGACCGCGCCGATCTGGTCTGCCGAGATACGAATCCTCGCCAGCTCGGCGATTTTCTCTATTTCCTGTTGGTCGATAGCCATGCGCAAGACAACGTCAGGGCCGCACGTACGGCGGCGGGAGCGCAAAGTTATCATATTTGCGCCTTGCCCAAAATCCCCGCGATTGATACAGTGGCCGGATTGATTTGACACCCGAAAAAGACCGTCCCGGCGGGGCTTTAACCGCTAAAAGTCGGCACAATCAGCAATGATAGTCAGCAACACAGGCCGGGGCGGCATCGCCGCTGTATTCACAGGGTAGCAAGTACCACATGTTCAGAAAATTGCGCGGCGTGTTTTCCAACGATCTCTCCATAGATCTCGGAACTGCCAACACTCTGATTTACGTGCGCGACAGGGGCATCATCCTGGATGAGCCCTCGGTGGTTGCCATTCGCATACACAACGGCCAGAAGACGATCGAGGCGGTCGGCAACGAGGCGAAGCGCATGCTCGGCCGCACCCCTGGCAATATCACTGCCATCCGGCCGCTGAAGGACGGTGTGATCGCCGACTTCGAGGTCACCGAGAAGATGTTGCAGCACTTCATCGCCAAGGTGCATGAGACCAAGTTCATTCGTCCCAGCCCCCGCGTACTGGTTTGCGTGCCCTGCATGAGCACGCAGGTGGAGCGTCGCGCCATTAAGGAATCCGCGCTGGGCGCCGGCGCCCGTGACGTGCGCCTGATCGAGGAGCCCATGGCCGCGGCGATCGGCGCCGGGCTGAGCGTCGAGGAGGCCACCGGCTGCATGGTGGTGGACGTGGGTGGCGGCACGACCGAGGTGGCCATTATTTCCCTCAACGGCGTCGTCTACCGCGATTCGGTCCGCGTCGGCGGCGATCGCTTCGACGAGGCCATCGTCTCCCATGTGCGCAGGCGCTACGGCAGCCTCATCGGCGACGCCACCGCCGAGCGTATCAAGCTCGAGGTGGGCTGCGCCTTCGCCGGCAGCGAACTGCGCGAGATCGACGTGCGCGGCCGCAACCTGGCAGAGGGTGTGCCGCGGAGCTTCACGCTGAATTCCGATGAAATCCTCGAGTCGCTGCAGGACCCGCTGGCGGCGATCGTGCAGGCGGTGAAATCCGCCCTGGAACAATCGCCGCCCGAACTGGCCGCGGATATCGCGGAGAGCGGTATCGTGCTTACCGGGGGCGGCGCGCTGTTGCGTGACCTCGATCGCCTGATTTCCGAGGAGACAGGCCTGCCGGTGATCGTCGCGGACGATCCGCTTACCTGCGTGGCCCGCGGCGGCGGCATGGCCATGGAAAGGATGGACCGGCATACCATTGAGCTGCTCTCCACGGAGTAGGGCATCCTGCCGCTATTCGACCGGGTCCCGGCGGTGTAGCATTGGCGGAGCAATCGGCAGAGCCACCGGGTAAACACCATCAAGCCACTCTTCGTCAAAGAATCCTCGCTGGGCCAACGGGCCCTGCTTGCCGCGGCAGTGGTGGTGACGCTGATCACCGCGGACCTGCACTACAACGAGCTCTCCACAGCAAGATCTTTCCTCAACACCCTGGCGACCCCGGTTCTGTGGATAGCGGATTTGCCTGCGCGCTTGGGCGGCTGGGGGGAGGACCGGCTGCAGTCCCGCGCCAGCCTGACGGAGGAGGTTGAGCGCCTGCGCCGCGAAAACCTGATCCTGCAGGGGCGCTCCTCCCAGATGTCTTCGCTGCAGGCGGAGAATGTGCGCCTGCGGGCGCTGCTGAATTCCTCCGCCCTGGTGCGCGATGACGTGCTGGTCGCCGAGCTGGTGGGCGTGTCCCCGGACCCGGCGCGTCACCAGCTCGTTCTCAACAAGGGCAGTACGGACGGCGTGTTCGTCGGCCAGCCCCTGATCGATGCGGGCGGGTTGCTGGGGCAGATTGTCGAGGTCAGCGGCGGTACCTCGCGAGCCCTGCTGATCACCGATGCCACGCACTCCGTGCCGGTGCAGGTCAATCGCAACGGTGTGCGGGCAATCGCCGAGGGCACCGG
>JAWVYG010000600.1:0-2850 GCA_033722815.1 Halioglobus sp. | reverse complement strand
GTGGGTCGTAAGTGCACCGAAGGTGCGACAGGAACCAATGCCGAAGATGGTGTAGCAGGATGAGAACCGTAAGGTTCGACCAGCGCGCAGCGCTGGGGCGTCGCCGGAACGGCGACGGGCGCAGCCCGAGGGCGGAACGCCCGAGTCAATCCTGCCACCGTCGAAAATCCTGGATGGTGCCGTTCACCGGAGTGTGAAGGGCACCGTTTTTCGTGCGCACGACAAGCTCAGCTGATGCAGGGGAAAGCACAGTGTCCTCGAAAATGATGGTCTTCACGGGTAACGCCAACCCGGAGCTCGCCCAGAAGGTGGCGAGCCGCCTGTACATGTCGCTTGGCAACGCCCAGGTCGGCAAGTTCAGCGACGGCGAGGTCACCGTCGAACTGCAGGAAAACGTGCGCGGCAAGGACGTCTTCGTCCTGCAATCAACCTGTGCGCCAACCAACGACAACCTGATGGAACTGATCGTCATGATCGACGCGCTGCGCCGCGCATCGGCGTCGCGCATCACGGCGGTCGTGCCCTACTTCGGCTACGCACGCCAGGACCGGCGGGTGCGCTCCTCCCGGGTACCGATCACCGCCAAGGTCGTGGCGGACATGATGGTTGCGGTAGGGGTTGACCGGGTGCTGACGGTAGATCTGCACGCGGAACAGATCCAGGGCTTCTTCGCCTGCCCGGTGGATAATATCTACGGCTCGCCGGTACTCAACGACGACATCCAGGCCTGCAACTACGACAACCTGATCGTCGTGTCGCCGGACATCGGCGGCGTGGTGCGGGCCCGGGCGATCGCCAAGCAGCTCGACGACGCCGACCTGGCGATCATCGACAAGCGGCGCCCGCAGGCCAACGAGGCGCAGGTCATGAACCTGATTGGCGAGGTGGAAGGCCGCACCTGCCTGCTGGTGGACGACATGGTCGATACGGCCGGCACGCTGTGCAAGGCAGCCGACGCACTGAAAGAGCGCGGCGCGGCCAAGGTCGTCGCCTACTGTACCCATGCGGTGCTGTCGGGCAACGCGCTGGGCAACATCAAGGACTCCCAGCTCGACGAGCTGGTGGTCACCGATACGATTCCGCTGAGCAACGAGGCGAGATCCATCACCAAGATTCGCCAGCTCACGATTGCCGACCTGCTGGCCGAATCCATGCGCCGCGTGTCGAACGAGGAATCGATAAGCGCGCTGTTCCAGTAGGGACGGCGTAACACCAACCCACTGCCGCGCCGGTCGCAAGCGCTGCAGTGTCAAGTCAGAGGAGTACATACAATGTCTGACGCATTTGAACTGAACGCAGAGGTTCGGGAGGACAAGGGGAAAGGTGCGAGCCGCCGCCTGCGTCGTCTCGCCGACCAGGTCCCGGCCATCATCTATGGGGCCGGCAAGGACCCGCAACCGCTGACCCTGGTCCGCAAGGACCTGGAGAAGGCGCTGGAGAACGAGGGCTTTTTCTCGCAGATCCTGACCATCAAGGTCGGCGGCTCCGACGAGAAGGCCATCCTCAAGGACCTGCAGCGCCACCCCGCCAAGAACCGCGAGATGCACGCGGACTTCATGCGCATCGACGACAAGGTCGCCATCAAGGTCCACGTGCCGATTCACTTCCTCAACGAAGAGACCTGCGTTGGTGTGAAGATGGAGGGCGGCATCATCCAGCACCAGGTCACGGACATCGAAATCCAGTGCCTGCCGGCCGATATTCCCGCGTATCTCGAAGTGGATATGCAGGAAATCAGCACCGGGCAAATCGTGCACCTGTCCGATGTCGCGCTGCCCGAGGGCGTCACCTCGGTGGCACTCGCCCTGGGTGAGGACCACGACCTGGCGATCGCCTCGGTTATCGCCCCGCGCGGCGGAGCCGAGGAAGAAGAGCCGGCAGCCGAAGTCGCCGAGGAAGAAGGTGATGAAGCTGCTGCGGAAGGCGGTGACGAGGGCGGCGACAGCGAGGAGTAATGCTCCGGCTGCACCCACCGGCAAGCCGCATTGTCTGGCATCAAGCTGATCGTTGGCCTGGGTAACCCCGGTAGCGAATACCGGGGCACCCGCCACAACGCCGGCGCGGATTTCGTCGAGGCGCTCGCCCGCCAGGGTGGCGCCACCTTGCAGGAAGAATCGAAGTTCTTCGGACTGACCGGCCGTATACGCATCGCCGGGCACGACCTGCGCCTGCTCGTTCCCACGACTTACATGAATCGCAGCGGCAAGTCCGTCGCGGCCATGGCCGGTTTCTTCAAGATTGTCCCGCAGGAGATGCTGATCGCCCACGACGAACTGGATTTCCCCGCGGGCAACGCGCGCTTCAAGGAAGGTGGCGGCCACGGTGGCCACAATGGTCTGCGGGATATCGTGCCGGCGCTGGGCAACCAGAAAAACTTCTACCGGTTGCGCATCGGTATCGGCCATCCCGGCCATGCCTCGAAGGTCTCGGGCTACGTGTTGAGTAAACCGTCGGCCGAGGACAGGCAGCGCCTGGATGCCTGCATCGACGAGGCGATCGCCGCACTGCCTCTGTTGCTGGGTGGCGACAGCGTCAAGGCCATGACACGTTTACACAGCTTCAGCGCCGCCTGAACGGCGGCCACATCGAAAGGACACTGCTATGGGATTCAACTGCGGCATCGTGGGCCTGCCCAACGTCGGCAAATCGACGCTGTTCAACGCGCTCACGAAGGCGGGCATCGGCGCGGAGAATTTTCCATTCTGCACCATCGAGCCGAATGCCGGCGTCGTGCCCGTGCCGGATCCGCGCCAGAGCGAGATCGCGGATATCGTACAACCCGAACGGTAAATCGCGACGACCATGTTGTTCGTGGACATCGCCGGCCTCGTGGCCGGCGCCTCCAAGGGC
>JAWVYG010000599.1:0-2854 GCA_033722815.1 Halioglobus sp. | reverse complement strand
GTAGTCCTGGCGCCGATCGTCGCGCCACAGGCGCAGCACCAGGCGGTCGCCGTTGGCCTGCGTGGAGACGCCGGGGTTGTGGTAGACGACCTGCTTGTCTTCCACGCGCAGCAGCAGGTAGAGCAACTCGCCGCGGGTCTGCGCCTGCACGCTGACGGCGATGGTCGTGTCGCCGGTCTCGTTGCGGAAACGGCGCGCGGGCACGTCCTGCCAGCCGTCGCCGTAGCCGTCGACCAGCACGGGGCCGGCGGCGGCAAACGCGTACAGCGGCGCCGCCTCGTCGAGTGTCGCACTGCGCCGCTGCGGGTTCGGGTAGAGCAGGGTCTCGTCCTGCGCGACCACCGCCGCCACGGCGTTGGCACTGGCCTGCAGCGACTGCACCTGGCCCTGGCGCAGCGCGCCCTCCATCTCGCGTATGAACTGGCAGCCCGCCCAGGGCAGCGACAGCAGCAACAGGCTGACCAGCAACAGCTGGCGGCGCAGGTTCACGCTAATCCCCGGACCAGCGGTAGCCGAGCCCGTATACCGTCTTGATGCGGTCGAAATGCTCGTCGATCTGCTCGAACTTGCGCCGTATACGCTTGATGTGCGAGGTAATCGTGTTGTCGTCCTGCACCACGCCGGCGGCGTTCATCAGTTGCTCGCGCGAGCGCACGTGGCCCGGGCGCTCCACCAGGCTCTGCAGGATACGAAATTCGATCACGGTCAACTCCAGGCTCTGCTCGCGCCAGGTCGCCGTGAGCCGCTCGCTGTTGATGGCCAGCGCATCGCGCTGCAGCACGTGTTCCTCGCGCTCGGGCGCGCGCAGCGCCTGCACCCGGCGCAAGAGCGCCGAGATGCGCGCAAGCAGCTCGTTCAGGCTGATGTCCTTGGTGAAATAGTCGTCGGCGCCCAGGCGCAGGCCGCTGATGACATCCAGCTCGGACTCCCGCGCGGTGAGAAAGACGATGGGCAGCTCGGGCCAGCGACTGCGCAGTTCCCGGCACAGCTCGAAGCCCGCCTCTGGCTCGTCACCCAGGCCGATATCGATGATCGCGAGGTCGGGTAGCGCCACGTCGAACGCCTGTTGCGCCGCCGCGCGCTCGCTGTACAGGGACACGCGGTAGTTGTGGCGCTCCAGCGCATCCCGGTAGTTGGCCGCGAGGGCCAGTTCGTCCTCGACGATGGCGATGTGGCTGGGCATCGATGCTCCGCTGCAACTGCAGTCTCCTGTCGCCATGGTTTCAAAAACACCGTTCGCCCTCAAGGGCCTGCCAGAATTCGCCACAATTCATCCACCAAGTGCCACAAGCTTGCCCGCTTGGGGCCACCCGCGGCGGTTTCAATAGCGTTGGAAACCGGACGCAGGAGTGTTGCCATGACGATCTACCTACGATTTACCCAGACCTGCAGGCGCGATGCGCACAACTTCGGGGGCGTGCGCAACTGGTTGTTGTTCCGCTGCCTGCCGGCGCTGCTCGGCGCCGGCCTGTTGCTGCTACTGCTGGCCAGCTCGCCGGGACGTGCGGAGCAGGGCGCCGCCGTCGAGCCCGGCGGCCTGGAGGCGGGGCATCTGCTGCTGCAGGCTGAACATAGCGGTGGCTATCAGCCGGCGCTGCTGCACGACAGCAAGGTGCACTTCGAGATCAGCGGCATGATCGCGCGGGTCGAACTGACGCAGACCTTTCGCAACCCTACCGCGGGCTTCGTCGAAGGCGTGTACGCGTTCCCGCTGCCGGAGGACGCCGCGGTCCGCCACATGGAGATGCTCATCGGCGAGCGGCGCATCGTCGGCAGGATTCGCGAGAAGCACGAGGCGAAGAAGCTCTACCAGGAGGCCCGCCGCGCGGGCAAGAAGGCCAGCCTGGTGGAGCAGCAGCGCCCCAACCTGTTCACCAATCGCGTGGCCAACATCCCGCCGGGGGAGCAGGTTGTCGTGCGCCTGGAATACGTGCAGGCCATCGCCTACGACGCGGGGCGCTTCTCCCTGCGCTTTCCCATGACGATTACGCCGCGCTACATGCCCGGCAACCCGCTCGCCACGGTTGCCGGGGAAGACGCCCCGCAGGTGCTGGCGCTGGACGCCTACCAGGGCTGGGCCCGTCCCACGGACCAGGTGCCGGATGCCCACGCCATCTCGCCGCTGCTGCACCCAGCGGCGGGCAGCGACGCGCAGCCGGTCAATCCCATTGAGATAAGCGCGCGGCTGGATATGGGCATGCCGCTGGCCGCGGTGACCTCGCCCTACCACGATATCGCGCTGTCGCGCAGTGCCGGTGTCTACAGTATCGAGCTGGCCCGGGGCGTCAGCGAAATGGACCGCGACTTCCAGCTGCAGTGGCAGCCCGTCGCAGGCGCCGAGCCGCAGGCCGCACTGTTCACCGAGAAGGTCGGCGAGCATTGGTACGGGCTGTTGATGATGGTGCCGCCCTCGCGCAAGGCGGCGTCAGCGGCGTTACCGCGGGAGGTGACGTTCGTCATAGACACCTCCGGCTCCATGGGCGGCGTCTCGATCGAGCAGGCCCGCGCCAGCCTGATCACGGCGCTGGGCCGGCTCGGCCCGTCCGACCGCTTCAATGTCATCGCGTTCAGTTCACGTCATCGTGCGCTGTACCGGTCTGCCGTGCCTGCCACCCGCCATTACGTGCAGCGTGCCAAGGAGTTCGTGCGGCAGCTGCAGGCCTCCGGCGGCACCGAGATGATGCCGGCGCTGCGCGCGGCGCTGGCGACAGGGACCGTGGATGACGCCAGTGACGGGGGCGGCGCGCTGAAACAGGTGGTGTTTATCACCGACGGCGCAGTGGGTAACGAGCAGGCGCTGTTTGCGGATATCGAAGCGCGCCTGGGCGATACACGCCTGTTTACCGTGGGGATC
>JAWVYG010000598.1:0-2858 GCA_033722815.1 Halioglobus sp. | reverse complement strand
GTCATGATCTGCGCCACCGGCGTATCCGGGGACAGGCCCTCGGCGGCGAAGCGGGCGCGGATGTCGCGGTCCGTGACGATGCCGCGCAACTGCTCGCCGGCCATCACGAAGGCGGAGGAAACCCTGCGCCGGGACATGACTGCCGCGGCCTCCTGCACGCTGGTGTTCGTAGACACAGTCAGCAGCTGTGTGCTCATAACGGAGCGCACCTCGCGCATCATGGCATTGGTTTCGGGCTCGTAGCGCGCCGCCCGGCGCAGGCGCCGGTTGCGCTGGCTGCTGAAGTAGCGATCGAAGGCCCTGTGGGCTGCGCGCAGCGCCTGGTACCTGTCGTCGGGCAGCAGGTAGAGGAGGGCGTCCTCGATGACGGTCGCCTGGACTTCCCCGCGCTCCTCGTTCAGTCCCTGGATGTGGAAGCTCTCGCCCTCACCGAGGCGGTCGAGCAGCTTGTTGTCGCTATCGCGTATGTCTATCGCGCCGCTGCGCAGGATGCGCAGGCCGGCGGCCTCGGTAGACGCGTCGAAGCGCTCCCCCTGCCGGTGGTACTGGATCAGCATTCCCCCCGCGGCCTTTTCGAGAACAGCGTGGTCGAGATCGTTGAACGGCAGCGTCTGTTGCAGGAACTCCACGATCGCCTGCAGCTCGGGTGGTATGGACCTGTCCCGCTCCATGGTCACTCGCGGTAGTCTGCCAGGAACGCGGTGGAGTGCTCGACGAAGTAACTGCTGCCGCCCGCCCGCGCCACCAGGCGGATGCGCGCGCCCTCGGCAGGTAGCTCCACCAGCGGCAGGCGCCACTGGCGCGCATCATCCGAATCGCGCAGCAGTGGCTCGGGTGCGCCTCCAGTGCCGGGTTCCACCGCCAGCACGATACCTTCCAGGGGGTGTGACGCCTGCACGACGAGAGCCCGATCGGGTCCGCTCCCCGCCAGCGTCAGCGATAACCTGAAGTCTTCGTTGCGCAGGTCACACTGGCCGCTGGCATAGCGGCAGTTGCTGCGCGCAACGAGTGGATAGGATTGCCCCGGTTGTGCACTGTGCGGCTGCTCGCCGGTCAGTTTGCCCACGGCAAACCAGGCGAGAACGGCCAGGACCGGTGCGACCAGCATGGCGATGATGACATGTTTGTTATTGAACACCACGACACCTATTGTAAAAGAAAAAAGGGAGGTCCTGTGTGACAGAACCTCCCGCAAGTGGACCGGATGGGCTCAGTGCTGTTGGGCAGTTTCCGCGCCGGCCGGTATGCGGATGTGCTCCACCAGGCTCTGCACGGCTTCCGGCGGCTCCTGTGTCAGCCGTGAAACAACCAGGGCGACGGAGAAGTTGACGATCGCGCCGACGATGCCGAAGGCGTTGGGCTCGATGCCGAGGAACCAGTTCGCCGGGGTATCGCCCAGGAACGCGGTACCGGGGATGAACATGATGCCCTTGTGCTGGAACACGTAGAACAGTGTGACCCCGATTCCGGCGATCATGCCCGCTATCGCGCCCTCCTTGGTGACGCGCTTGGAGAAGATCCCCATCATCAGCGCCGGGAAGATCGAGGAGGCCGCGAGTCCGAAGGCCAGGGCGACCGTCCCGGCGGCGAAGCCCGGTGGATTCAGGCCGAGATAGCCGGCACCGACGATGGCGACGGCCATGGCGACACGGCTGGCCCTCAGTTCCTGCTTCTCCGTGATGTTGGGCGTGAACATGCCCTTCAGCAGGTCGTGGGAAATCGCGGAGGAGATCGCCAGCAACAGGCCGGCCGCGGTGGACAGTGCGGCGGCGAGGCCGCCCGCCGCCACCAGCGCGATCACCCAGTTGGGCAGCTTGGCGATTTCCGGGTTGGCCAGCACCATGATGTCGTTGTCGACCTTCACCATCTCGTTGACGTCACTGTCCGAGCTGTACTGGATCAGGCCGTCGCCGTTCTTGTCCTCGAACTTGAGCAGGCCGGTGGTCTCCCAGTTCTTGAACCAGGCGGGGCGCGCCTCGTAGGCGAGGTACTGGCCCGGCTCCGGCTCGATGGTCTGCATCAGGTTCAGGCGCGCCATGCCGGCCACCGCGGGCGCGGTGGTGTAGAGGATGGCGATGAAGACTAGCGCCCAGCCCGCGGATGAACGGGCGTCCTTCACCTTGGGTACCGTGAAGAAGCGGATGATGACGTGCGGCAGGCCCGCGGTGCCTACCATCAGCGACGCCGTGTAAGCGAACATGTTCAGCGTACTGAGGCGGACGTCCGTCGTGTACTGGTTGAAGCCGAGGTCGGTCACCACCTGGTCCAGCCGGTCCAGCAGGTAGACGTCGGTGCCCGCCATGGTGCTGCCGAGGCCGAGCTGCGGCAGCGGGTTACCGGTGAGCTGCAGGCTGATGAAGATGGCCGGGATCGTGTAGGCCAGGATCAGTACGCAGTACTGGGCGATCTGGGTATAGGTAATGCCCTTCATGCCGCCCAGGACGGCGTAGAAAAAGACGATGATCATGCCCACGTACAGACCGGTGTCGTAGTCCACCTCGAGGAAGCGCGAGAAGGCGACGCCGACACCCTTCATCTGGCCGATCACGTAGGTGACCGAGCAGATGATCAGGCAGATGACCGCCACTGCCCGCGCACCCTTGGAGTAGAAGCGGTCACCGATGAACTCGGGCACCGTGAACTTGCCGTACTTGCGCAGGTAGGGTGCCAGCAGCATGGCGAGGATTACGAAACCGCCGGTCCATCCCATCAGGAAAACCGAACCGCCGTAGCCCATGAAGGCGATCAGCCCGGCCATGGAGATAAAGGACGCGGCGGACATCCAGTCGGCGGCAGTGGCCATGCCGTTCTGCACCGGATGGATGCCGCCACCGGCGACGTAGAAATCCTTCGTGGAG
>JAWVYG010000597.1:0-2865 GCA_033722815.1 Halioglobus sp. | reverse complement strand
GCCTCGAAAGCGTTCTTGTACATGCGTCCCGGCAGCGCCACGGCGATGAACTGGTCGGCGGCCAGGATATTCGTGCCGATGCAGGTCACGACCGTGGTGCTCACCAGCGAGCCGGCACTCTTCACGCCGCGCATGGCCAGTTGCAGCAGGTAGGCGAGAATGCCCGTGCGTTCCAGGATGCCGCCGAAGCCCAGCGCACACAGGATCAACCACACCGTATTGAGCATGCTGCTCATGCCGCCCTTGCTCAACAGTGCGTCGAGGAACTCGTTGCCGCTGCTGGACGCGTAGCCGTCGAACAGCGCCATCCATACGCCCTTCACGAGCGCCAGCGCCCTGCCGCCATCGACGAGGCCCCCGGCCAGCGCGATCACCGCGTCCTGCTGGAACACCAGCGCGAATACCGCGCCTACCAGCGCACTGGTAACGATCGACGGGTAGGCGGGAAAGCGCTTGTACACGAGCAGCAGCATAACCAGCAGCGGCAGCAGGAGGTGCGGCCCGATGGCAAACTGTTGTGCCAGCGCAGCCTGTAACTCGCCGATCTCCCTGGGGGTGGCGGCACCGGAACTGCCGATAAAAAGAAACGCGCCAAGCGCCAGGAGGATGCTGGGCACGGTGGTCCACAGCATGTGCCGGATGTGGTCGAAGAGGTCGACACCGGTGGCGGCGGCTGCGAGGTTGGTGGTATCCGACAGCGGTGAGAGCTTGTCGCCGAAGTAGGCGCCCGAGATGATCGCACCGGCGGTCACCGCCGGTGACAGGTCGAAGCTGGTGGCTATACCCATCAGGCCGATGCCGAGGGTGCCGGCGACCGTCCAGGAACTGCCGATACTGATCGCAACGATGGCACAGATCATCGCGCTGGCGGCGTAGAACACGTCCGGATTCAGGAACTGCACGCCGTAGTAGATCATTGCCGGCACGGTGCCGGAGAGGATCCAGGTACCGATCAACATCCCTACGGACAGCAGGATCATGATGGGCCCCAGGCCCACGGCCACCCCCTCCACGATCCCCTGCTGGGATTCGGACCAGGGCACCCCGACACGCAGCCCGACGATGGCCGCGACGCAGGCGGCCAGCACCAGGGCAACCTGGTTGGCACCGTAGGAGGAATCGGAACCGAACAGGTACACCGAGCAGGCCAGCAGCGCCACGAGAAACACGATGGGCAACAGTGCCAGTGCCGGCGTCAGCGCCGCCGGCGGGAAAGGCGGCTGGTTGAGGTTCTCTATGCTCATCAAAAGCTGTTCCGCGGGTGCGGCGGGCCCGGGCTTTCTCCGCGGCATCGGGCGTGGTTGCGCAGCAGCATGCCCTAATTTCCCGCAGCGGTACAGCGCACCGGCCTGAAAAATCGGCAGGTGCCCGCCCCCTTCTCTGACAGCCGCGTCGGCATCAAGTAGCATGGAGCGCGATATGCCCCAGCCGGACACCATCGAGCTGCCGCCGCGTTACTACCGGGATAATTTCCTGCGCCTGTGCGACACGGTCGAGCAGCAGTACAGCGACATACTCAGTGCCGCGGAGCGCGTCTTCCTCGACACAATGCGCGCGCTGCCCGACGCGCAGCAGTGTCTCTACGTGCGACTGGTGTCGCGCGCCGGGCCGCTGTTTCGCCAGAGCAAACTCGCGTACGACGAGATCGGCCCGATCGCCCCCGCGATGGACGGCCTGGTCGCACAGGGATTCGTCGGCGAAGTGCAGGCGCTGTCAGCACCCGAGGCCGCCAGGCTGTTTACACTGGCCGAGCTGCGCGGGGCCTTCGGCCAGTGCATCTCAGATGCCTCCGGCATGAACAAGTCGCAGCTGCTCGCCGCACTGACTGAACTCGAAGTGGATGGCAGCGCCCTGCGCGCCCGCCTGCTGGGCACCGATGGCGGGCGCATCGTCGCACCGCTGCAACAGGATGTGGTCGACACACTGCAGTTGCTGTTCTTCGGCAACCGCTACCAGGACCTGCGGGAGTTCGTGCTCGAGGACCTGGGCGTCGTGCGCTACTACCCCTATCCACTCGAACGCCAACAGCGCCTGTTCGCAAACCGGGAGGCGCTGGAAGAGTACCTCGCCTGCGCAGTGCTGGCCGACCGCTACCGCGAGCTGCTGGAGGAAGTCGACCACGACGATCTCGCCGGCGAACTCGCGCGGTTGGCAGGCGAGGTGCGCGATACCGCGACAGTGCACCGCTCCAGCCGTCGACGCTACGACCGGCTGTGCAATTCGCTCGCCCGTGACCTGGAGCGCGTGCAGCAGTGTGACCTGGCGCTGCAGCTGTACGAGCGCAGTACGCGCCACCCTGCGCGGGAGCGGCGCGCGCGAATCCTCGAGCAGGGCCAGGGTTACGAGGCCGCGCGGGCACTGTGCCACGACATCCTGCGCGACCCCTGGTGCGAGGCGGAACAGGAGGCGGCACAGCGCATACTACAGCGCGTGGAGCGCAAACTCGGCAGCGCACCGACCGCGCGCAAGCGCGACGAGTTTGCAACCATCGCGCTGCGATTACAGCCCGGTGAGGGCAGCGTCGAGCAGCAGGCCGCGGCGGCCCTGTGCGTCGACTGGCAAACGGTGCGCTACGTGGAGAACAGCCTGATGAACGCCCTGTTCGGGCTGGCCTTCTGGGAGCAGATTTTCGCACCCGTTCCCGGGGCGTTCACTCACGCCTACCAGTCGGCGCCGCTGGACATGTACGAGCCGGAGTTTCGCACCCAGCGCAGCGGGGAACTTGCGCAGCGCATGGCAACGCTGCAGCGGGCCGATCTCGCCGCCCTGCTCACCTCGGCATACGATCGCTATTTCCCCTGCCAGTGCCGCTGGGTGAACTGGCGCTACATCGACAGGGAGCTGGTGCAAACGGCGTGTTCGATC
>JAWVYG010000596.1:0-2873 GCA_033722815.1 Halioglobus sp. | reverse complement strand
CGGGGAGCGCCGCGTCTGCGTGCGCGATCCCGAGGGCGTCCTGCTCGAACTGTTCGAGCGCGACCCCCTGCAGGATCAGCGCGAACTCGACGATCCGGGTACCCCGGTGGTGACGCTGGGCGTGGCGCTGTCGGTGCCGGACCTGGGTCAGGCGCTGAACTCGTTTCGCGAGGTGCTGGAGCTGCGGGACGCCGGATTCGACCTGCACGATGCGGGCCACGAGGCCCTGTGGGGCCTGGAGGGCGCGCGCAGCGAGCGCCATCTGCTGCGTGCGGGGCAGTCGCTGGTGGAACTCGTGCAGTACCGCGAGCCGGCGCCGCGACCGCAGCCCGCGGACTACCGCATCAGCGACCAGGGCCTGCTCAACATCGCGCTGGGTTACCGCCGCCGTGCCGATTTCCGGCGCGCCCATCGCCGCGCGCTGGACGGCGGGATGCGCCCGAACTGGCGGCCGCTGGACCTCGGTGCGTGGAAAGTGGTGTACGTGAATGACCCGGCCAATTTCAGCGTGGAGATGTTGCATGTGCAGCCCTGGTGGGACCGCCGCATGGGCTTCGTAGCGGGCGTGGAGCCGCCGCCGCTGGCGCGGCCCTTGCGGGAGTCGGCGCAGTGAGCGGCTGGAACACGGCCCTTGTCACCGGCGGTGGCAGCGGCATCGGTCGTCGCCTTGCGGAACTGCTGCTCGCGCGGGGTGTATCCGTCGCAGTGCTCGATCGCGACGCGCCCGGCGAGGCGGCGCAGCAGCTGCAGGCGCTGGCTCAGCGCCGTCCGGACACGCGCTGCTGCTACCTTCAGGTGGACGTGACCGACGCCGCGGGTGTGGTGGATGCCGTGAACGCCGCGATCGCTGCGCTGGGCGCCCCCGACCTGGTGATCAACAGCGCGGGCGTGCAGGACGCGCGCCCCCTGGCCGAGCAGGATGCCGCCGCCTTCAGGCGGCTGGTGGAGATCAACCTGTTCGGCAGTCGTAACGTCGCCGCGGCGGTCCTGCCGCACATGCGACCGGGTGCGCAGCTGGCGCTGGTGGCGTCGCTGGCCGGGCTCGTGCCGAGCTACGCCTACACGGCCTATAACGCCAGCAAGTTCGGCGTGGTCGGGCTGGCCGGCGCGCTGCGCCTGGAGTACATCGCCAGTGGTATCGAGGTGTCGGTGATCTGCCCGCCGGAGGTCAACACGCCCATGGTGGAGGTCGAGCGGCGCACGCTGCCGCCGGTGGCCGCGAAACTCAAGGACACGGCGGGCACGCTGGAAGTCGGGCCCGCCTGCGACTACATGCTGCGCCAGCTGCAGCGGCGCCGCTTCCTCATTATCCCCGGCTGGCGGGCGCGGCAGGTTGCGCGGCTCGCGCGCTGGATGCCCTGGCTGATGCGCTACATTTCCGAATCTACGGTGCGCCGGGAGGCGCGCTAGCCTGCGTCTTCGCCCACTGCCGGGGTGACATGCCGAAATGGCGGTTGAACGCGTTGCTGAAGGCGGAGAGCTCCGAGTAGCACAGCATGTCCGACAGGGCCGTCAATGATCCCTGCGACTCGCGCAGGTAGTTGCGCGCGATCTCGAAGCGCACCGTGTCCAGCAGTTCGCGGTAGCCGGTTCCCGCCTGCCGCAGGCGCCGCTGCAGCGTGCGCTTGTTGATGGCCAGGTAGTCCGCGACGCGCTCGATGGAACAGTCGCCGGTGGTGAGCCCCTGGCGGATCAGGTGGCGGATCAGGCCGGGGAAGTCGTCGGGGAAACTGCTCTTCAGCTCCCGCACCTGGTCCTCGAGGATGCGATGCACCTCCGGGTCCGCCTCGGTCAGGGGATGGTCGAGGAAACGGGCGTCGCTGGCGATGATGGTGCTGTCCCAGTCGAAGTGTACGGGACAGTCGAAGCGCTCGCGGTAGGGGCGGGTATCCGCCGGCGCCGAGTGGGGCAGGTAGATCGCCAGCGGTCGCCAGCTGCCGACCAGCAGGCGCATGAACTTGACCGAGATCCCGGCCACGAGGTCGCTCTGGTGGCGCAGGGGCGCGTCCAGTCCCGGCCGGGGTGCGAATTCCCACCGGTAGATGTCGTCCTCGACCCGCAGGCTGATGGTCGCGCCCTGGTTGTGGTGGTTGAAGTAGGTCCCCAGCTCCCGCAGGGCCGTGCGCACGTCCGGCGCCCGGCGCACCATGAAGCCCAGCACGCCGAGGACCCCGATATCCTGCCTGGCGGACAGCAGCAGGCCGAAGTGCGGGCAATCGAGCGCCCGGGCGCTGTCATCCAGCAGGTGCAGCCAGGCGCGGTAGGAGATCCAGTGCGCGGGATCGGGGCCGACGCCGCCGAGACCCTGGCGCCGCAGCAGCGCGTCCGGGTCGCCCCCCAGTTCGGCGACCACATCCTCGAAACCGCGCAGGGCCGAAGCCTGCACGAGGTAGTCGCCCTGCACCTGCGCCCGCCTTGCCATCTGTCGCAATATATCAAATCTAATGGGTCGCGGGCAGGGCGGCGGGTGGCGCGGCGACGCAGGGTGCGCCGGCCGTGGCCACTGCCCGGTCCCTGGTCTGGAATAGCGTGCCAATCGCAGACTTTGCTACTAATACCGAGATCGTATCTTGTTGGCGTGGTTCGACATATTTAGTATCCGTCTTACCCATAAGTACAGGATCGGGAAGGTGCGCCGAAGACGCGCCACCCCACAGAAATCCTTACAACACTCAAGAGAAAAAAGGTGCCCGCAATGATAAACCGACCCGCATTCCGTCAACTGACCCTGTCTGCCGCCGTCTCCGCCGCCGTCGCGGCGACCTCCCAGCTGGCCGCCGCCCAGGGCCTGAGGCTCGACGAGGTGGTGGTCACCGCCCAGAAGCGCGAACAGGGCCTGCAGGATCTCTCCGCCACGGTCAACGTGGTCGGCG
>JAWVYG010000595.1:0-2874 GCA_033722815.1 Halioglobus sp. | reverse complement strand
TGCCCCTGGCAGTGACGACCAGCATGAGCATCAATTTCCTGCGCAAGCCGTCTGCGCAGAGCGATCTCATCGGCAAGTGCGTGCTGTTGAAGGTAGGGCAATCGCTGGTGGTCGGTGAGGTCTATCTTTACTCCGATGGACAGGAGGATCCCGTGGCACATGTCGTGGGTACCTACTCGCTGCCGCCTGAGGGAGTCTAGTGCGGCTTGCGCCTTTCGGGGCAATGGGCGCTCCTGGTAGGGCCCGGACGGTTGAAAACCGGGTGCTTGCGCCTACACTTTAATTTCGGCGCTACAGGTTTCGATAGCACAGCCTGTGCCGGGTCAGAAGTGGCGCGGTAGGCGCGCAGCACAGGCAGTGGCTGTTGCGCGTGCCTCGTGGTGACAGCATTCGACCCGGCCGACCCGCCGAATTACCCAGTAGTCAGGATGTAAATCAATGGCCCGACACCTCCAGGTAATCCGTGAAGTCGAGGAATCCGATGACGGCCCGCACATCGGCGCCTTTTTCGATTTCGACGGCACGATCATCCACGGTTATTCCGCCTTCGCCATGATCCGGGAGCAGGTCAGGCGCGGCGACCTGTCGCCCAGGGAGTTCATGGAACTGGCCACGGCCATGACCAACTTCGGTCTCGGCAACATGGGTTTCTCGGCGATGATGATAGCCAGTGCCCAGTTCATGCGCGGCATCAGTGAAGAGAGCTACAGCAAATTCGGGGAGGAGCTGTACCAGAAACACATTGCGAAACTCATCTACCCCGAATCCAGGGCGCTGATCGAGGCACATCAGCGCAAGGGCCACACGGTCGCGATCATCTCCTCCGCCACGCCCTACCAGTTGCTGCCCGCGGCGCGGGACCTGGATGTCGAGCACGTCATGTGCACCCATCTCGAGGTAGAGGACGGCGAATTCACCGGCGGCGTGGTGCGGCCTACCTGCTTCGGCACGGGCAAGGTCAGCGCGGCGCAAGAGCTGGCTGCGGAATACGGGCTGGACCTCGAGCAAAGCTATTTTTACTCCGACAGCGACGACGATATCGAGCTGCTGGAGCACGTCGGTAAGCCGCGGCCACTCAACCCGAATCGCAAGCTCACCAACATCGCCAGGCGCGAGGGCTGGCCGATCCAGCAATTTGGCAGCAGGGGCCGTCCGGCCATGATGGACTGGGCCCGCTCCATCGCCGCGACCGGCAGCCTGGTGACTTCCTTCGCCGCGGGGCTGCCCATCTGGGCGCTCACCGGTTCGCGCCGCGAGGCGCAGAACTTCTCCTTCTCGCTGTTCGCCGATACGGCGTCGGCACTCATTGGCCTCGATCTCAATGTCAGGGGCGAGGCGAATCTCTGGTCCGATCGCCCCTGTGTGTTCGTGTTCAACCACCAGAGCAAGGCCGACGTGGTAATCGCGGCGAAGTTGCTGCGCCGGGATATCGCGGGCGTCGGCAAGCAGGAGATCAAGAAGATGCCGGTCATCGGCCAGGTGCTGGAGTTTGGCGGGGTTGTGCTGATCGACCGCGCCAATGCCGCCAGCGCCATCGAGGCGATGCAACCGCTGGTGGACGCGATGCGCGAGGACGGCAAATGCGTGGTACTGGCGCCGGAGGGCACGCGCACCGTATCGCCCAAGCTTGCGCCGTTCAAGAAAGGGGCGTTCCACCTGGCGATGCAGGCGGGCGTGCCGATGGTGCCCATCGTGATTCACAACGCACTGGACGTCGCGCCCAAGGGCGAATTCGTGTTCCGCGCTGCCACGGTGGAAGTCGAGGTACTGCCGCCGGTCGATACCAGCGACTGGTCGGTGGAGACCCTCGATGAGCACGTCGCCCAGGTGCGCAACCTGTTCCTGCGCGCACTGGGCCAGGACGACAGCGCGCCGGCCGCGAAAAAGAAGGCGAGAAAAAAGGCACCGCGGAAAGCAGGGAAGAAGCCGCCGCAAAAGGCTCGCAGCAAGACCGCAGCCAAAGTGGCGGGGAAGAAGGCCGGTAGCGCCGCGAAACCGAAGAGCAAGTCCACCTCCGCGCGGGTCAAGCGCAAAGCGGGTGGCGGCACGCAGTCGAAGTCGACCACCAGCCGTGGAAAAGGGAAGACTGGATGAGTTCCACGCCCTGGCCGGTGAGCCACGATGGTCCGTTGGTGTTTATCCTGGATGCAGCGCACCGCGTGGACGAAGGGTTGCTGCGGGACTGGGTGGATGGCAACAATCCCGCGTCGGCCGGGCAGGCACAAACCGTTGTGGTGCCCATTGTGCGGGACCCGGAAAACATTCCCGGCGGCGCGTTGCTGGCGGCCGTGGATGCGCCGGAAGACACACTGTTCGTACCGCTGCGGGTGGTATGGAAGAGCTCCGTCGACGCCAAGACAGGTTCCCCGCGCCTGCGGGACCTGATCTGGGGCAACCCGCGCAGGCCGAACGCCACGCGCGCGGGGCGCATCCTGCGCTCGCACCCGGAGCGGGTGGAGACGATCGCCGCCGAGCCCGCCACCCTCGGTGAGATGAAGCAGCGCTACCTGCAGCGCAGGGGCGAGAGCCCGACGACGCCGCAGCTGGCAGATTACGTGGCGGCGCAGGCCGGTCTCGCCCTCGATATTGCCGAGCGCAAGCTCCGCGGCAGCCGCTACAAGGTGCCGCGCCAGGTGGCGCGCAACCTGCAGGCCAGGCCGCAGTTCAAGGCCGCGCTGCAGGAAATCAGCAGGGACACCGGGCGCAGCGTGCCGGAGCTGGAACGGGAGTCCGCCGAGATCATGCAGGAGCTGATCTCCATACCGCAGACGTTCTGGATCGACATGATGGGGGTGTTCAACCGCTATCTGATCAACCTGGGCTACGAGACCGACATGGTCATCGACCGTCAGTCGCTGGATCGGGTGCGCCAGA
>JAWVYG010000594.1:0-2880 GCA_033722815.1 Halioglobus sp. | reverse complement strand
CATCTTCCACGACCTGCTGGCGATGGACAGCGACAACCGGGTACCGCTGTCCTGGGAGGCGTCCTATCCCCTGCCGCCGCCGGAAACCGCGACCTACGACAGTGACCCCCGCATCGCCAAAACGCAGGCAGACCTGGACAGGGTCGACAGCATGCTGCCGGCATTCAAGACCATGCACCCGATGGGTGCGCAGCGGGCGCAGGAATGCGTCTCCCTCGTCTCCCATGACTTCACCTCCATGATCTACTACGTGCAGTTCAACGTGCCCACCTACGACAGCTGGGTGACGCAGCACGACATGAAGTCGGCGTTCAGGTGGCACCGCCGCTTCCTGCAGATCCTGCAATGGAAGTGCCCCGGTGTACGCTGGGCGCTGAAGTCGCCGCAGCACATGTGGCACCTGGAATTCGTGCACCGCGAATACCCGGACGCGCTGTTCGTGCAGACGCACCGCGACCCGGTGAAGACCGTGATCTCGATGAGCAATCTCGCGGCGACCCTGCAGTCGCTCGCCTCCGACCACGCCGACCTGCCGACGGTGGCCGCCTACTACGCCGCGGCGCTGGCCCAGGGCTACAACAACACGGTCGCCTACCGCCAGTCCGGCAAGCTGCCGCCGGAGCAGGTGGTCGACCTGTACTTCCGCGATTTCATGCAGGACCAGGTGGGGACGGTACGCCGCGCCTATGCGCACTTCGGGCTGACGCTGTCGGACACCGCCGCGAACGCGATGCAGGGCTTCCTCGACGACAACCCGGCTGACAAGCACGGCAAGCACCTGTACGAGTTGGCGGACACCGGCCTGGACCTGGATAAACTGCGCGAGATGTTCGCCATCTATGAGAACCACTTCCAGGTACCGCGCGAGAGCTTCTGACCAACACCCTCGAGGGGAACGAGTATGAAATTCTGGCAGGCCATCACCTGGGCCGAAACCGAGCAACTGGTCGAGATCGCAAAGTTCGCCGATGAGCTGGGTTTTCACGGTCTCATGAGCGGCGATCACGCGGTATACCCGGAATCGATCGTGCCGGACTACCCCTATTCCGAGAACGGGCTGCCGCCGATGCAGCCGGACGACGAGTACCCCGACCAGACAGCTATCTTCGCGGCGATGGCGGCCGTTACGCGCAACCTGCGCTTCACCTGCGGCGTTTACGTGCTGCCGCTGCGCAATCCGCACGAGGTGGCCAGGGCCGGCGCCACGCTGGCCATTCTCAGCGACAACCGCTTCATTCTCGGCGTCGGCGTCGGCTGGATGAAGGAGGAATTCGACATCTACGGCGTGGACTTTCGCAAGCGCGGCAGGATCACCGATGAGACCATCGAGGTACTGCAAAAGCTGTGGGACGGCGGCATGGTGGAACACCACGGCGAGTTCTTCGACTTCCCCCGCGTTCAGCTGTCGCCGGCTCCCGCGGTACACCCGCCCATCTACGTGGGCGGCACATCGGAGGCGGCCCTGCGTCGCACCGCCCGCGCCGGGGACGGCTATATCGGCGCGGGCACCGCACCGGACGAGGTCGGGCCGCTACTCAATCGATTGCAGGAACTGCGCCGCGAATACGGGCGCGACCAGCAGCCCTTCGAGGCCATGCTCGGCATTGCCGACCTGCCCAGCTACGATCTCTACGCCCGGCTGCGCGACGACGGCCTCGAAAGCACCGTGGCGCCACCGTTCCAGTACGCGCTGGGCAAGAAGAAATCGACGCTGGACGAAAAAAAGCGCGTGATGGAGCAATACGCCGAGGACATCCTGCGCCGCTTCTGACCAAAACGTCACCGCCGCATCGCCGGGACCTGGCAGCCGGGCCACGATAGCGCTGCACCAAAACGCCTTAAATCAAGCGTTTTCCTGCAAAAAGTAGAGAAATTTCGCGGCGAATTTTCGCGACTTTTCCGTCTTTTCCGATTTACTTTTCCAACTGCTCAAAAAATCGCCCACTTTTGTGTGCGCTGGTTCGCATTATGCCTTTTTTCAGCGTTTACCGGCCTAAAGTTATTCCTAGAATTGCCGATGGGGATGCCACAAAAAATGACACACACAACCAACCCTCTGTGAGGTGGACGTATGAACATTATATCAAAAAGGGGCGCAGTTCTGGCCGGTGCAGTCCTTGCGGCAACGCTAAACAGTCCGGCATCAAACGCGGCAACCGGCTCGGTCGCCGTCGACATCGACTTCCCGCCACTGGTGGTGCTGTACTACTTCCCGAACATCGACATCACCGTCGACCCGGATGACCTGGAAGACGCGCTACTGGGCAATACAAGCAACTCGCACCTGTCATCCTGCACCCGTGGCAGCGCCGGCAGCGTTACCGAGCTGGAGTGTGAAACCACCGCAGACCCGCAGGCGTTGAGCACGAGCACCGGGGTAGCGGGCGGTACTATCACCTACAACGCGGATATCAACAGCGATACCACGGTCAGCACCGCGGTCGACGGTACAGTGAGCTTCAGCCTGGAGAATGCCTGGGCCGTACGCGCACTGGCCAGCGGCCTGACGGCCAGCGTGTCCCTGAGCGGGTCCGGCGACTTCTCCAATGAAGCCATTTCGCCGACGGCGCCCGATGCGTCCCTGACCCTTGGCGGTGGTAACGACAATATCGGAGACCTGAGTTTCGACGTCGACCTGGACAGCCTGTCCGGACTCACGGCGTCCGATACCCTGACCATTACTGTCACCGCACCCTGAAGCGGTTCGCGCCATGTGCATTCGAGGACTCCGCCGTCAAGGCGGTGCTCGCCGACGCGCGCTCGCCCTGGCGGGAGCGCTACTGAGCCTGGCATCCGCGTGCCTGGCACAGCCGGCGTGCAACAACGACGTCCCTGTGGTTTTCCACAAGGAAGCCGGGTGCGTCGTTACGCTGCAAGACT
>JAWVYG010000593.1:0-2888 GCA_033722815.1 Halioglobus sp. | reverse complement strand
GCTTCGCGGTAAGCGAGTTCTACATGGGCGTTTTCAAGTGCCACTGCTCGAAGTGTCGCAAGGCGTTTGGCGGCGCTTCCAGCGCGGCGGCGCTGTGTCGGGAAGAGGCGTTTACCTGGCTGGCCGGGGAGGAGGGAGTGCGGGAGTACCGGACGCCCAGCGGCTTCCTGCGCCGCTTCTGTGGCAGCTGTGGTTCGATACTGCCGCAGCACCTGCCGGACTACGCCGCCTACTGGGTGCCCGCGGGGCTGCTTGATGCAGACCCGGGGCTGACCCTGCAGCGCCATATCCATGTCGATTCCATGGCGCCGTGGGAAGTGCTGGACCCGGGCACGCCGACCCTGCAGCAGGGCTTCGACTAGCGGGTGTGGTTTACGGCACCTTCGCGGTGCCCCCTGTACTCAGTACAGGTAGTCCTCGGATTTGTATTCGTCGTGGCAGGCCTTGCAGGTTTGGCCCGCGGCGCCGATCGCCTGCGCGATGGCTTTCCTGTCGCCCCCCTGGGTGGCGCTCTGCAACGCCATGGCGGCGTCGCGCATGTCCGTCATCTTCTGCGCAAAGTCGTCCTGGTTCTGCCATATTTCGGGCCTGGCGCGGGTCTTGCCCTTGTCGCTGCCGGGGGCAAAGCCGCGGGAAATATCCATCGCCGCCAGCTGCGCCAGCTGGTCGGCGGCCGCTGACATGCGCGCGTCGTCCCAGGGCATTTCCCCCTTGAGCATTGAGGCCATCGGCCCGAAGTTGATCGCCACCATGGCGAACCAGGACTGGCGATAGGACTGCAGTATCTCCTTGTCGTCGAAGTGGGAGGCGACCAGCGGCGAGAAGGCCAGCCCTGCGACGAGGGACAGGGGCAGCAGCGTGCGGCGAGAACGGTTGGGCATGGAATACTCCTTGTGGATTGCCAAAAGCCATGGCGTAACGGTGCGTGGGTGGACAGTGTAGGCGCGCTCGCGCACCGCGGTAAAGGGCCCGCTCCCCGGCCTGCGATTAACAAGTACCGGGACACGGACAACAATTTAAACCTGCTGCCCCTTAAGCGGCAGCCGTCGGTCGCAGGCCAAAGGTATTGCGCTAACATGGCGCCATCTCCTACGAGGGTGTGTGTTGATGGCTTCGAAACAGCAGTGGGACTACAGCTTCGACGTGGTGGTCGTGGGCTCCGGCAACGGCGGCATGACCGCGGCGCTGTGCACCTATGAAATGGGTACGAAGGACGTGTTGGTCATCGAAAAGTCCGACCAGTACGGCGGCACCAGCTCCATCTCCGGCGGTGGCGTGTGGATACCGTGCAACCGCTACGCGCAGGAGGCGGGCGCGGCAGATTCCCTCGAGGCCGCGAAGACCTACCTGCGGCAGTTGATCACAGAGGAGGAGGTGCCCGAGTACCAGCTCGACGCCTACCTCGAGAACGGCCCGAAGATGGTCGACTTCATGCACGAGCGCACGCGCATGCGCTACGTCACCCTGGAGCACTACCCCGATTACTACACCAACCTCGAGGGCGCGATGGAGGGGCACCGCTCCATGGAGCCGGAGACGTTCATGGCAGATGAGCTGGGCGAGGAGTGGCGACGCCTGCGCCGCACGCATCCCATGATGCACCTGGCCAACCGTATCGGTTTCACCCAGGTCGAGGCGGCTGCGCTGGTGGGACAGCAGCCGGGCTGGTGGAAGATCGCGGTGAAACTGGTGCTCGACTACCTGCTCGACATTCCCTGGCTGTTGAAAGACAAGTATGCGCGGCGCCTCGCCACGGGCTGCGCCGGTGTCGCGCGCCTGCGCGCTTCGATGCAGGACCGCGACATCCCGCTTTGGCTGAACACGGCGATGACGAAAGTCGTCGACAGTCGCGGCAAGGTGGTCGGGGTGGAGGTCACGCGCAACGGCAAGCCCCTGCGCATCCAGGCGCGCAAGGCCGTGGTGCTCGCCGCCGGTGGATTCGAGCACAACCAGGAAATGCGCGAGCAGTACCTGCCCAGGCCGACCAACCACACCTGGAGCGCGGGCACCATGGACAATACCGGCGACGCCATCCGCGAAGGCATACGGTTGGGCGCCAAAATGCACCGCCTCGACGAGGCCTGGTGGTGCAACACGATTTCCGTGCCCGGAGAAACCATCCCCCGGCTGTCCATCATGGAGAAGTCCTATCCCGGTTCCATCGTGGTGAACCCGGCGGGGGAGCGCTTCAGCAACGAGTCGCAGAACTACATGGCGTTCCAGCAGGAGACCTTTGAAAAGCACTCCGAGGACAATCCCTGCTATCCCACCTGGCAGGTTTTCGACGCCAACTTCCGCGCCACCTATTTCGTCGGGCCCCTGTACAACAGCAAGTTCATGCCCGACTGGGCGCTGCCCAGGCGCTACGAGGAGGAGGGCTTTTTCGCGAAGGCGGAAACCATTGGCGAGCTGGCGCGCAAGATCGACGTCGACGCCCAGGGCCTGCAGGAGACGGTGCGTAAGATGAACGAGTTCGCCCGCAGCGGCGAGGATACCGACCTGCACCGCGGCGAGTCGGCCTACGATCGCTACTATGGCGACCCCCGGGTCTCCCCCAACCCCTGCCTGGCGCCCGTCGAAAAGGCCCCGTTCTACGCCGTGCGCGTCGACCCCGGCGACTTCGGCACGCAGGGCGGCATGGTGATCAACGCGGACGCCCAGGTGCTGCACGAGGACGGCAGCGTGATCGCCGGTCTCTTCGCCACCGGCAACTGCGCCGCGCCGACGCTGCCCTGCTATCCCGGCCCGGGCTCAACGCTGGGCCCGTCGATGACCTTCGCCTACCAGGCCGCGAAGGCGATTACGGGGTATAGCGACGACCGGTCCCCGTCCGCGTAGGCGTAAACGCGGATTGCGGGGCCCGGTAGTAGCACGAACCCCCGATCGGG
>JAWVYG010000592.1:0-2889 GCA_033722815.1 Halioglobus sp. | reverse complement strand
TTTAGGGCACCTCTGAACAGTGCGGTAATGCCTCAGCGGAGCCTCTGGCGCACTTTGGCAAGGCGGGTCGCGAAGGTCAATGCTGGTTGTCATTGACGAGCGGCCCAAGCGGAAGGCCGCCCCCTGGTCCAAAGGGCGCCAGAGGCCCGCCCTGCGGGGCTTTGTGCCGAATCTGCCCGCTGCGTTGCAGTTGCTTGATAGGCAACCAGTTTTCCTGCGCGACTGCGCTTTGCTGCCAGATTCGGCACAAAGCCTGAGGTATCACCGCACTGTTCAGAGGTGCCCTAGACCGGAAAGCGCCGGGAATCACCTTGGTCTCGAGGTGGTCGCTGCCCGCGGCGCGCTCGCCGCTTGCGGGGCGTCGCGGCGGCGCGCAGGTTGTTATCCTCCCGCCTACATGGATAATGGCGTGCTTTCCTGCGCTGGCGCAGGTTGACGTCCCTCACGCACGGAGACAACCCATGATTACCGGCAGCATTGTCGCCCTGGTGACCCCCATGAACCTCGATGGCAGCGTCGACTGGGATGCCCTGGACAGGCTCATCGACCTGCACATCGACGCCGGGACGGCGGCCATCGGCGCTGTCGGCACGACCGGTGAGAGCGCCACGCTGAGTATGGCGGAGCACTGCGAGGTGATCAGCCACTGCGTGAAATACTGCGCGGGCCGAATTCCCGTGGTTGCCGGCACCGGCTCCAATTCCACGTGGGAGGCGATCGAACTCACCGAGTCTGCCGCCAGTGCCGGCGCGGATGCCTGCCTGCTGGTGACGCCCTACTATAACCGGCCCTCCCAGCGCGGCCTGTACGAGCATTTCAAGGCGGTCGCCGAGGCAGTCGCCGTGCCGCAGATACTGTACAACGTGCCTGCCCGCACGGCGGTCGATATGGACAATGACACGGTCGTGCGCCTCGCGCAGATCGACAACGTCATCGGCCTGAAGGACGCCACCGGTGACCTGGCGCGCGTCCCCGACCTGCTGGCGCGCTGCGGTGAAGGGTTCGCGCTCTACTCAGGCGACGATCCCACGGCCATGGAGCTGATGCTCGCCGGCGGCCACGGGGTCATTTCCGTGACCGCCAATGTCGTGGCGCGACAGAATGCGCTGTTGAGCCGCGCCGCTCTGGACGGTGACCGCGCGGCGGCCGAGGCCATCAACGGCACGCTGGAGGGGCTGTACGAGGCCCTGTTCCTCGAGGCCAACCCGATCCCGGTCAAGTGGGCGCTGCATCACCAGGGCCTGGTCGGGGAGGGCATCCGCCTGCCCCTGACCGTGCTCGACGAGCGCTATCACGACCAGGTGGTTGCAGCGCTGGAGGCGGCACAGGCATGAGGGCGAGGGTGTCTGCCGGCCTGTGGGCTGCCTGTGTGCTGGCGGTCCTGGCGACCTTGTCGGGCTGCGGCTTCCTCACCGGCGATGACGGGGTGTTCCGGGACCGCGCCGGCGACTACAAACGCGCGCCGGAGATGCCGCCTGTCACCGTGCCCCAGGGCAAGGACACCGCCACGCTCAGGGAGATCTACGTCATCCCGGAGATCGAGAAAGAGGTGGTTCCCGCGGGCGAGTTCGAGGTACCGCGGCCCGCGCCTCTGGTGGCGGGTGCCGGCGCGGACGTGGTGCGTATCCAGAAACTGGGGCAGGAAAGCTGGGCGCTGATTGCCCTGGCCCCCGGCCAGGTCTGGCCGCAGGTGCGCAGTTTCCTCGCCGCTGCCGGCATGCAGGTCGCCCGCGTCGATGCCAGGGCCGGCCTGATCGATTCAGCCTGGTTGACGCTGGAGAACAAGCCGCTGCCCAGCCGCTTCCGCTTCCGCATGGAGCAGGGTGTGCAGCGCGGTACCAGCGAACTGCACGTATTGCAGATGAACCGCGCCGCCGATGACAGCGACTGGCCCGCCAGCTCCGACGACGTCGACCAGGAGCGTGAGATGTTGCGTGCGGTGGCCCAGTTCCTGGCGGACAGCGCCGATTCCTCGCCGGTGTCGATGATTGCCGAGCAGGGCCTGAGCGCCGGCGGCAAGGTCTCGCTGCAGGAGGCCCCCGAGGGCTACACTTATATCCGACTCGGCCTGCCCTTCGACCGCGCCTGGGCGTCGCTGGCCCGGGCACTGGAAAAGTCCGCGTTCGCAATTACCGACAAGGACCGCAGTCGCGGCGTGTACTACACGCGCTTCGACGGCCCGGCGGAAGAGGAGGAGGACGGCTGGTTCGACTGGCTTTGGGGTGACGACGAGCACCCGCTGCAGGGCCAGACCCTGCTGGTCAGCCTGCGGGCCGTGGACGACGACACGGTCTCAATCCGCCTGCAGCCGGAGAGCGGCGATGTGCAGCTGCGGGCGCGCGAGGAGCAGGACCTGCTCAACCTGATCAAGGGCAATATCAACTAGCCGTGCGGTTTGCGTCGCTGGGCTCGGGCAGCAAGGGCAATGCCACACTGGTGGAGGCCGGGTCGACCCTGGTCATGATCGACTGCGGCTTTTCCCTGCGGGAGACCTCGCGCCGCATGCAGCGACTGGGCGTCGAGCCGGAGCAGCTGGACGCCATCCTGGTCACCCACGAACACTCCGACCATGCCAGCGGCGTGGCGGCGCTGTCGCGCAGGTTCGGCATTCCCATCTACCTCAGCCACGGCACCCAGGGTAGCGGCAGGCTGGACGGTGGTCACGATTACCGCTGTTTCAACAGCGAGGACGAGCTGCAGATCGGCGAACTGCGGGTAAAGACCGTGGCCGTGCCCCATGACGCTGCCGAGCCCTGCCAGTTTCGACTGCAGTGGGGCGAGTACGCTCTGGGTATTCTCACCGACCTGGGCAGCGTTACTCCTCACGTGGTGGAGAACTACAGCGGCTGTCACGGCCTGCTGCTGGAATTCAACCACGACCTCGACATG
>JAWVYG010000591.1:0-2892 GCA_033722815.1 Halioglobus sp. | reverse complement strand
GTATTAACTGTGGGTGACTGTCAAGATTTCGAGAGAGTTGACGCCGGTCGCCTTGTGCAAGTCGTGCCACAGGCACATCGCGCTCGGGCATCGAACGGCGTATATGCCTCAAGAAGAGTGCGGGAAATAGCGGGGCGTTTGCGTTCCTCCCGCCCTTGTCGCCTGCGATGACTGTCCCGGGGCGAGCCAACTATTCCACATCCGCTGTACTTACGGCGCCTGAAGCATATCTCCTATACTGGTGCGGTTGGATATCGATGGGGCCTGGCTGGCATGCCCGCACTGCCCATCGTATGGACCTGGCCGCCGGACTTTTTCCCGCGATGAAGATTGACGAGCAGCTGCACAGTATTACTGACACCGCCCTGCGGCGCGGTGTGCTGTTCTTCGTGTTGCTGGCCCTGCCCACCGCGGTGGCCAGTGTCTGGCGCGGAATACAGGACGAGTGGCAGCCGCTTTTTACCCTGCAACTGGCGCTGCTGGCTACCTTGCTGGTGGTGAGTGCAGTGGCGAAGCGGCTGCCTCGCAGCTACCTCGGCGTCGTGCTCATCGCTTTGAGCGCCATCACTGCCCTGGGCGGCCTCTTCACCTACGGCTCCATAGCGCCCGCCGGTCACTGGTTCCTCGCTACTGCCCTGTTTTACCTCGGCATGGTGTTCGGGTCGCGCGGAATGTGGGTGGGTGCGCTGTTGTTGCTGGCCGGTGTCTTGCTGGTCGCGTGGCTGCACGTGGGTGGATTCGCAAGTGCCATCGTGCCCGCGTCGAGTTTCGCGCTGGCGCCGGTCAACTGGGTGATCGAGCTGATGTGCGCGGCGTTGTTCATGGCAATCGTGCTGCCGACATCGCGCGCGTTTGTCGAGGCCTGCGAGCAGTGGATACAGGAGCGGGAGGAGAGACGCAGGGAAATCGGCAGCCTCGCCATGCAGGACGAACCCACCGGTCTGCCGCTGTTGCGCACCGCCAGGGACAGGCTGGTTATGTCCTGCCGGCGCAGCCGTGGAACGGGCAGGCTGGTCGCGGTGATGTCCCTGCACCTGCACGGAATCAATGAGCTGAACGAGCGTCACGGTGACAGGGCGGGCGATAGCGTCCTGCGCGCGATTGCCGATCGATTGAGCGGCCGCCTGCGCGATGGCGACACCATGGCGAGGAGTGGCGGAGAAGAGTTTGTGCTCATCCTCGAGGACCTGGCCAGCGACGAGGAAGCGGGTCGCATGGCAACACGCGTCATCGACCTCGTCAACGAGCCGGTCGATGCAGGCGGCAGGCCCGTGACGATTGCCGCCAGCGTCGGTGTCGCCTTGTCTCCTGATCACGGCAAGGAAGCCGTCACGCTGCTGCGCAGCGCCGACCAGGCCATGTATCGCGCAAGGCTTTCCGGCCGCAACGGTTATGCGCTGGCCGAGCGCACGGACACGTTGGCCGATACCGCGGACGGTCATGGCGCGGGCGTTGTGGACGGGCCGGCCGGTGATTCAGAACCCGGCCCGGCCTTTGTCGACGAGTCCGGCATGATGCAACAGCTGTCCACGACGGTGATCGACCGCTGCATCATGGTGCTCGCGGCGACCATTACCCTGACGGTGGCGGCGAACGTATGGCGTATCGTCTACAGCGATGTCGCGCCCAACGTGGAGGCGGCGCTCACTGCCATGGTGTTATCACTGGCGCTGTTGATCGGTCGCAAGCGCATCCCCCTGGGTGTCAAGGTGGGTCTCGTCAGTGGGCTCGGCCTGGTCATCGGGCTGCCCGGGCTGTTCCGGGTGGGCCTGGCCGGACCGGTCGTCGGCTGGGCGTTGGCCGCCGCAGTATTCCTGTTCGGTGCGTTCTACAGCTGGCGCATATGCCTGGCGGCAGTGGCGGTTGTCCTGGGCGCTATCGTGCTGGCAGGCGCGGGCTACGCTACCGGCACACTGGTCTACGGCTTCGATGTCGATCAACAGGCTCTGCACCCCTCGAAATGGCTGGTGTTCATCATGGCGGCCGTCGCCTACGCCGGCGTTGTGCTGGCCGCCTGGTCCTCCTACAAGGCGACCGCGCACAAGCTGCTCGAGGATTCCGTCGCCGAAACCGCTGAGCTGGTCAAGCTGTCGACGATCGACGAGCTCACCGGGCTGCCGCAGTTGCGCCTGGCTGTCGACAGGCTCGACATGGCGTGCAAGCGTGCCAGGCGCGCCGGGAGCCGGGTCGGGCTGCTGCTGATCAACCTGGACGGCTTCAAGGCGATCAACGACACCTACGGCCGGGACGCCGGCGATTATTGCCTGCGCGAGATAGCCCGGCGCATCGCGGAGGAAGTGGGCGCATCGGATACCGCCGCGCGCATCGGCGGCGATGAGTTCCTCGTCATCCTCGAGCCGGTGGCCGATGCCGGGCACGCCGCCGCCACGGCCGAGCGGCTGATGGCGTCGATCGCGCGTCCCATGCGCTACGTCGACCACCCGTTCGCGGTCAGCGCCGCAGTGGCTATCGCCATGTTCCCGGAGCATGGTAAAGACATCGACTCATTGCGCGAGGCGGCTTACAAGGCACTCTACGCCGCCAAGCGCCAGGGCAAGAATAGCCTGCTATCTGTCGATGCGCTGCCCGCTGCGTGAGCGGCCGGGAATTGCCTTTCGATCTCGCAGATACTAAAGGCGTCTTTCACGCCTGACCCTGCCGGAATGCCTGGTGTCTGCCCGTTGCAAAGCGCCGCGCTGGCGATGCGCAGCGATTTCTCGCCATTGGGCTATTATCAATAGTACCGTTATCCCGCTTGTTGGAGCAGTGAATGATATCCATGCCAGCCATGATAGAGCGCGCCGCCCGGCTCAATCCCGAGGGTGTCTGCACGCGCTTCGAAGGTCGCGAATTCAACTGGACGCAGACGCGCGAGCAGATCGCCTCGCTGGC
>JAWVYG010000590.1:0-2902 GCA_033722815.1 Halioglobus sp. | reverse complement strand
TCCCGCATGTGTGTATGGGGGTCGGGTGGCGCTGGCGCCACCCGGGCGAGGGGATTCAGGAGATGACCGTGATGTTCTCCGCCTGCGGGCCCTTCTGGCCTGCGGTGACGGTGAACTCGACCTTCTGTCCTTCCAGCAGCGTCTTGAAGCCGGAGCCCTGGATCGCGCTGAAGTGTGCAAAGACATCGGGGCCGGATTCGCGCTCGATGAAGCCGAAACCCTTGCTCTCGTTGAACCACTTTACTGTGCCGGTTGATGTAGACATATCTCGTTCCTGTTTGTCATGGATGATAGCCACCAGGTGGTGGACCTTGCTTGAGGCAGCGAGTACTCATGAAAAACAGAAAGAGGATCGATGAAGCTGAACGTAAATGAAGAACATGCATAGAAGAGCGATCAAGCAGCGAGCAGTATATAGCCAGACCGGGCGGAGTCAATGCACTACCGACCCCGCCTGGCAGCCGGGAGGAGGGCCCTCGCAGGCGTCGCCGCGGCCGCCCGCCTATCGCGGAAGTGGGCGTCCGCCGCACCGGCTCCTGCGCAAAGTCGGGTTGTAACGGTGTGCTCTCGCCCGCCTGGAAAGGGATGCCCTTTTCGGAGATTCCGCCTTCTAACTTTCGTCTAGCGCGCCAGCCAGCCGCCGTCCACGGCCAGCGTATGGCCGTTGACGTAGGCCGCCGCCGGGCTGGCCAAAAAGACGACCGCGCCGGCGAGGTCGCCCGGCAGGCCCCAGCGCCCGGCGGGTATGCGCGCCAGTATCTCGCGGTTGCGCTGCTCGTCGTCGCGCAATTGCTGCGTGTTGTCCGTGGCCATGTAACCCGGGGCGATGGCATTGACGGTGATGTCATGGCTGGCGAGCTCGTTCGCCATCGACATGGTCAGGCCCTTCACGCCCGACTTGCTCGAAGTGTAGGACGCGACGCGGATGCCGCCCTGGAACGACAACATCGAGGCGATGTTGATGATCCTGCCTCCCTTCCCCCGGCTTACGAATTCGCGCGCCACCGCCTGGGAAAGGAAGAACAGGGTCTTCAGGTTCAGGTCCATCACCTCGTCCCAGTCCTGCTCGGTGAACTCGAGCAGGTCGTTGCGCCTTATGGTGCCCGCGTTGTTCACCAGTATGTCGATGCGCCCGAATTCAGCCAGGGCCTGTGCCACGATATCGTCGACGCAGGCGGGGTCGGACAGGTCCGCGGTGATCGCGAGGTAGCGACCACCGGCCGCCGCCACCCGTTCCCCGGTCGCCGTGGAATCGCTCACGCCGACACCGACGATGCTGGCGCCCGCCTCGGCCAGCGCGCAGGCCATGCCCTGTCCCAGGCCGCGCGAGGCCCCGGTGACGATGGCGACCTTGCCATCGAGTTTAAAGCTGTCGAGTATCATGGCCGGCCTCCGGGGCTGTCGGTCGCAGTAAGTTGGAATAGCCCAGCGCGCGCAGGTGCTCCACGCTGCGCTGCACGCTCTGCAGGGGCGTTCGCGTGTTCTGTTCTATGGCGAGCAGGTGGACCTGCTTGTCGCAGCAGGCGTCGACGATGCGCGTAAGATCCAGGTTGCCCGCGCCGAGTTCCGTATCGCTCGGCAGCAACTCGAAGTAGCGCGGCCGGATGGTGTAGTCGCGCAGGTGCACGACTTTCACCCGGCCGTCCAGGTCGCGAATCGCGTCCTGGGGCGAGCGGCCGCCGCGCTGCGTCCAGTAGGTGTCCAGCTCCAGGCCCACGTTCTCGCTGCTGGTGTTCTGCAGCAGTACCTCCAGGCCGGTCGTCTCACCGTAGCGGCGAAACTCGTAGTCGTGGTGGTGGAAACTGAGCTGTATGCCGCGTTCCCGGTACCACTTGCCCAGTGCCTCAACTGCCTCGGCGAATGCCAGCATGTGGTCGCGCCCGCCGCGTATCACCTTCCACGGCAGTACCGACACCGCGGTGTGTCTGCAATCCAGCCGTTCGTGAATCTTCGCCACGCGCTCGCGCTCCCGGTCCAGGAACCGGAACGTGAGCTGGGTGCTGTCGATGGCGATGTCGTGCCGCTGGCCTGCCTGCTGCAGGGCCTCGATGTACTCCTGCCCCAGCTTGACGTAGGCCAGTTCGATGGCCTGGATGCCCATGGCCGCGATCTTCGCGAAGGCGCCGTCGATCGCGCCCGGTGACTTCAGGTGGCGCCGAATGGTGAATGTCTGCAGTCCGATGCGGGTGGGCATGGGCTAGCCTCAGCGCATGTCCGCCGGCTGCACGTGGTCCATGTCGTCGAAGGTCTGGTTCTCGCCGACCATACCCCAGATGAACGTGTAATTGCTGGTGCCGGCGCCGGAATGGATGGACCAGCTCGGCGATATGACGGCCTGCTCGTTGGCCACGACAAGGTGCCGCGTCTCGTCGGGCTGCCCCATGAAGTGGAACACGCGGGCGTCGTCGTCCAGGTCGAAGTAGAAATACACCTCCATGCGCCGCTCATGGGTGTGGCAGGGCATGGTGTTCCAGATGCTGCCCGGTTCGAGCATGGTCAGGCCCATGACCAGCTGGCAGCTCGCACAGACTTCGGGGTGGACATACTGGTAGATGGTGCGCTTGTTGGACGTCTCCTCCGCACCCAGGTGCACCGGGTTTGCCTGGGATATCGCGATGTGGGTGTGCGGGTACGCCTGGTGCGCCGGCGCGCTGTTGAAGTAAAACCGTGCCGGCTCGGCGGCATCGGCGGACTCGAAGGTGATATCGCGTACGCCCATGCCGATGTAGAGCCCGTCGCGCTTGTCCAGTTCGAAGCATTCGCCGTCCAGGGTGATGACGCCCTTGCCGCCGACGTTGATGACGCCGGCCTCGCGCCGCTCGAAGAAGTAGTCGACGCCCATTTCCTTGCCGGCTTCGAGGCCCACCTTCGAGGCCACGGGCATGATGCCGCCGGCGATGAT
>JAWVYG010000589.1:0-2903 GCA_033722815.1 Halioglobus sp. | reverse complement strand
TTCACCAGCGCCACCAGCGTACCGGACCCATCCTGTACGGAGAGATACGCCTGGCCGGTATTCGAGTCGATCAGCCGGCCCAGCTGCAGCTGCGGGTGCGCTCGGGCGAAACGGTGCAGCTGCACCACATTGCGCGTGGCAAAATATTCGCGCAGCGCCGCGAGCTGTAGACGGGGCGTGGCAAGCTCGCCGGCGCCCGTCTGGCTCGCCCACAGTGCAACATCCACCTCGTCGGTCTGTATGCCCAGCGTGGCAAACTTGACCTCCTGTTGCCGGTTATCCTCCTGGTCGCCGTAATTTTCTCGCGCCGCCGGCGATACCCACAGGACGTAGAAGGGCTTGTTGCGCGTGAAGGCGCTGTAGCGCGCCTGTGCGTTCCACGCCACGTCGTAGCCACGGGTGTCCAGTGAACCGCGCACATAGTCGAAACTCAGGTCGTAGTCGAGGAGAACCGTCTCCAGCGGTCCGGTCAGGGCAGGGTAGTCAGCCGAATCCACGCCCAGCTTAGCCAGCAGGACGTCCGCGCCGGCTTCCTCGCTGTCGGTATCGTGGGAGAAAGCTCGCAGCTGCAGCACCAGGTGTGCCTGGTCGCCGGCTTCGCGCAGCACGGTCTGGTGCACCAGGTTGAACATGCTGGTCTTATTGGTGTTGTGCAGCAGGTTGGCTGTGCCGTCGAAGTTTGCGTAGGGATGCGTGCCGGCTATATACAGCGCGCGCGCATCCAGCTGTTCGAACAGGCTGGCGCCGAACTGCAGTGTGTTGCGTTCCGCCAGCGGTCGCGGCACCTGCACCACGTAGGGTTCGGCGGGACCGATGCGAAAGACATAGGTACCCCAGTGACGGAGCTTGTCCAGGTCCGCCTCCTGCAGGATGAAGAAGTACTCACTCGAGGGTTCGTGGTGATACAGGACAATTTCATAGCCCAGCGCCAGCCCCAGGTTGTTGATCCGCTGTACATCCTGGAAGGCCTCTTCCTTCCAGCCCAGGGCGAGTTCTCCCTGCAGCAGCCGCATGATCGGCGTGATGACGTTCTGGTCGAGGAACAGCAATTCGTACATGCCCGCCGGTACGTACGCCTCGCTCCCGCGCGGTGCAATGAGCTCGCTGTTGTCACTGATCCAGTTGAGCAGGTAGCCGTCAATACGCTGTGTGTAGGCCTGCCTCGCGAAGCCGGGGCCGTAGGGCACATAGGCCAGCACCTGCCGGATGCCCGGCGGCGACAGGTACAGCTCTGCGAAGCCCGTCGGACTGGTCTCCTGCTGCCGGTTGTCCAGCGGCGCCGCGCGCCAGTGAATCTCCATGTCGCCGAGCATGCGATCGAGCAGGTTGACGTTGAGTCCCGGGGGGATGGACTTCTTGATCCACAGCTGGTTGCTTGCCAGATTCGACAGCTGCAGCGTGCTGTCCACCTGTACGCCGAGCAGTTTGCGTGCGCTCTGGCGCGTGTACTGGCGCACTTGCAGGCCGTTGCGGGCGCCGAAGTGGCGGTGGAACAGCTGGAACGCTGTCTGTGGATTCTGCAGCGCGTCGCTGGAGCCGTCGGCGGACTGCCGGCGCTTGCGACCCGCCAGCGCCAGGCCCCTGGCCGACATGGCACGGTACACGTTGAAGGCGGCATCGCCGGCCTGGGGTTCATCGAGCGGCGCCGGCACCTCCACGATGAGTTCGCTGTCCGCCTCCAGGTCGACGAGGAAGGCGCCCCAGCCGCGCAGGGGATCCGCGTCGCGGATAACCAGGTGGCGCCCGTTGAGCAGGGCCATGTCCAGCTCCAGTGTCGCGGCGAGCCCTGCCAGCCGGTCAAGCTCATCCTGCTCGCGGCTGCGCAGGAATCCGCGCAGGCCGGCGAACAACTGGTTCAGCCTGTCCAGCTCTACCGGGCTGGCCTGGCCACTGAGGGTATTCTGCTGCGAGCTGTACAGGGATGCGCGCAGCTGGTTGAAGTGCTTGCCCAGGTCCTCTTCGACGCGCGCGATGCGAACTGGCTCGCCGCCCGCATCTGCGAGGATGCGCTCGGGGCCGCTCGGCATCAGTGTCAGCATGAAACCGATGAGGCTCGCCAGCAGCACGCCTGCCAGCGATGTCTGCAGCGTCGCCCTGGCCACCCGGACAGCGATATCCTTCTGGTACATCTTCAGGGCGAGAAGCGTGGACAGCAGGTAGCCGAACGCGTAGAAATCGCTGACCTTCTGGCTCGGCATAAACACCACCAGGAAGTAGCCCAGCGCCATCTTGTAGAAGAACCCGATGTTGAAAAACAAGAGGATCAGTCGCGGCCCCTCGATCTGCATCTGCTTGAAGAACCTCGTGCGCAGCAGCGCCGCGGCCAGGGCGTAGATAACCAGTGATTCGAACAGGGTTATCAGCAGCTTTTCCGGCTGATACCACTGCAGTGCGAGCAGAGACGGGATCAGGATGCCGTTGAATTCCCAGCCGTAGCGCAGGTTCATGCGCGATGCGATAAACGCCGAAATGAGCACGATGATGTAGGCCTTCGGGGAGGCGAGGATGGAACTGGCCAGGTCTTCGTACATGTAGTTCAGGGTGCTGACGTTGAAGTTGGTAAACTCCATCAGCACGTAGCGCACGATGACGTAGGTGAGCCCAACGTAGAGAGCCATTGCCGTCAGGCCGAAGCGCAGGCCGCCGTTCCACATCTGGTTGGCGATCAGCGCAACGATGATGAGGCCGAAGCTGTGCAGGTTATTGCGATAGTCGTACTCGTAGCCCCGGGCAGTGAGGTAGTCGCCGAGCTCAGGCAACAGGAAGCCGTCGAAGAGCAGCCGTACCATGACGCTGATGAGCACCAGGGCGAAAAATCTGTCGCGCCCGAAAAACTCTGCGTAGGACAGTCGCCGCGGTAGCCTTTCCGCAAGCAGGTGGGCGACCAGGAAGGTGACGATACC
>JAWVYG010000588.1:0-2904 GCA_033722815.1 Halioglobus sp. | reverse complement strand
TAGTCACTATCCCGTTAAGCGGGCCCGTTGCACGGGTGGTGCGCTATACAAAATTCGATATTGTCTAACTATAGCGCAAATGCGTGCGCCAATCAGCCCGGGCAGGGATTAATCAAAACAACGTTTCATTTGGCCATCTGGACAAATATTAGACTTTTCGTTTGCAGGCGCTAATCTACCCGAAAGACCAAGAAACGGCCCATCGCGAGGCCGAAGCATTAACAATAATCCAACAGGTGCCCCATGAACTCCCTGACCCCTGCCCCTATCCGGTCCCTGCTGGCCGTCGCCCTACTTTCGCTTGCCGCCTGTGGTGGCGGCGGGTCGGGCTCCGGCGCGGATAACATCATCGATCCCCAGGACGAGACCACCGGGGGCGGTGGTCTCCTGTCCTACGCCGATGTCGCGCCCATACTGCAGGCGCGCTGCGTGGGCTGCCACAGCGATGCAGGCAACGCCCTCGCCCCCTTCTCTCTCAACGGCGAAGACAAGGCCAATTCGTACCGGTCGGCGATCAATTTCACCCTCGAGAGCCAGACCATGCCCCCCGCGGGCGTGCCGCAACCGACCGAGGCGGAACGGGCCCAGCTGCTGGCATGGTCCTCGGGCCAACCCTACACGGAGGAGCGGGAACTGCGGCGGGTGACCCTGGTGGAAGCGGCAGCCTGGGATATACAGCCGGAGAACCGTGACAGCTTCCTGGAGCATCGACCGGACAAGGTCGACTGCCCCAGGGAAAAGGGCTGGCTGGTGGAAGACGATGCGCTGGAAGTACGGACGGAGTTCTGCAACTACCTGTCACTGAGCCAGGATGCACTGCTCGACCTCGAGGCCGGCACGGAGATGGAGTTCACCTTCAGCCACAGTGAACTGAACTTCAATGCGCCCGCCAAGGCCCACCTCGCCATCGCTATCGGTGGCAACCTTTTGTGGGAGACACAGATCGACATCCCCGGCGACAGGAACCTGGTCAAGCAGGGCCTGACCCTGCCCTTCAACATCAAGCGCGGCGATTCCATCGAGCTTCACCTGCGCAATCACGGCGCCAATGCCTGGACGATCCACTCCCTGGAAGCCATGGTGTGGAGCGACCAGCAACTGGAATACTGCCCGACCTTCGACAGCACCTTTGAAGCCATCCAGGCAACGGTGTTCGAGCAGGCCGGTTGCGCGAACTCCCTGTGCCACGGCGAGGCGCAGGAGGGTGATCTCGACCTGCGGCCATCCGTCGCCTTCGACAACCTGGTCGGTGTGCCCGCCAAGGGCTCTTCCCTGCTGCTGGTCGACCCGCGCAAGCCCGACTACAGCTACCTGTTCCACAAGCTGTCGGCGAAGACCATCCCGGGCAGTTACCAGATAGACGGCAGCCCGATGCCCAGCGCCGGGCCCGCCATCTCCGCCGGCCAGCTGGAGGCGATTCGCCTTTGGATCGAGGCGGGATCGCCAAAAGAAGGCTCTGTAGGCGATACCCTGGGCCGCGGTGAAGACCAGATAGAGAACCTGCTCGGCGTGTGCCTGCCGGAGGCGGAAGCGGTGAACACCACGCCGCTGCCGCCGCCCGTGCCTGACAGGGGCGTACAGATGAAGATGCCGCCGCACGAGGTGCTGGCCAATTCCGAGCGGGAAATCTGCTTCGCCACGTACGAGGATTTCCGCGACGTCATCCCCGAGCAGTACCTGACACCCGATGGCGACCGCTTCTACGTCGCCTCGGGCAATACGCGCGAAGACGCCTTCACGCACCACAACCTGATCTACCTGTCGCCGGTCGGCATCGACCAGATACACGACCCGGCCTTCGGCGAGTGGACCTGCGCACCGGACAGCGAGCGCGTCGGGGAATCCTGCGACCCGCTGGACAAGAACTCCTGCGGTGTGGGCGGCCAGTGCCGCTCCCAGATTCGCAACAGCGTCGCCTGTCGCGGCTACGGTCCCCAGTCCAATGTGTCCACCAGCGGCATTCTCGGCCTGGGCTCAGGCCCGAACCGCGAGGGTTTCTATGGCGAATATCCTGCACACGGTATCTTCTACTGGAACTCCCACGCCTTTAACCTGACCACAGAGGACGGCATACACCACGTGTGGCGCAACCTGTACTTCGCCGACGACCGGCGCTTCCGCGCCAAGGGTATCAACGTGACCCGTTACATCACCTCTGGCACCGGCACCCCGCCGTTCGACAAGAAGACGGTGTGCCGGGATTACGTGTTCGACCAGGGCGACGGGCTGCTGAGCCTGAACTCCCATACGCACAAGCGCGGCGAGCGCTTCTTCATGAGCGTCGGCGACGAGCTGGTGTACGAGACCTTCACCTACGACGAACCGCTGAACAAGGTGTTCGATCCGGCGCTGGTGTTCAACAGCCCGGACCCACAAGAGCGCGTGCTCACCTGGTGCGCCACCTGGAACAACGGTGTCAAAGCGGACGGCTCCCCGAACGTGGAGACGGTGACGCGCCTGTCGCGCAGGCCGGATAACGCCCGCCCATGCAAGCCCATCGCCTGCGTGGCCGGCAATGTCGGCGCATCGTGCAACGGGCCCGACGACGATGCCGCCTGCGATTCCGCGCCCGGCGCCGGCGACGGCTGGTGCGACGCCTGTGCCATCCAGGCCGGCGTGTCCAGCGATGACGAGATGTTCATCCTGCTCGGCAGCAAGGTCGCCGACCACGACGCCAAGCTCAACGCGCCGGGACCGGACGATCCGCAGGTGCGCTTCCTGTCACCCGGAGAAGGTGACGTGTTCTCCGCCGGCGACACGGTAGACCTGTCTTTTGAGTTCACCAACTTCGAGCTGGCGCCCCCGGAAGGGCACGACCACGACGACGGCGACGACCATGAGCACGGCGGTGACCACATGGACCCGGGCGGTGACCACAGCGCGGTGACCATGGGCCACTACCAC
>JAWVYG010000587.1:0-2910 GCA_033722815.1 Halioglobus sp. | reverse complement strand
TCCAACAGCGGCAACCTGTGGAACGGCATGCGCCAGACGTTCTCCCTCGGCTGTGGCTCCTGGGGCGGCAACAGCATCAACCACAACATCACCTGGCGCGACCTGATCAACGAGACCTGGGTGTCCAAACCGCTGGAGAAGACCAAGGTCTTGCCGCCGGACGAGGAGCTGTTCGCCGGTGTGATCGACAAAATCCAGCTGTAGCCGGGGGTGCTGTCACGATGGACTTCTCTTTAACGCCGGAGCAGAAGGCGTTCGCCGACAGTGCCCGCGCGTTTTCCGAGGGAGTGCTCGCTCCCAACGCTGCCAGGTGGGACGAAGAATCGACCTTTTCCAAGGACGCATTGCGACAGGCCGGTGAGCTGGGTTTCATGGGCCTGTATACGCCGGTAGAGGCGGGCGGCCTGGGGCTGGGCAGGCTGGAAGCCAGCCTGATCGTCGAGGAACTGGCCAAGGGCTGTACCGCCATGGGCGCCTTCATGACGATCCACAACATGGCCACCAGCATGGTCGGGAAGTACGCCAGCGCGGCGGTCATCGAGCAGTACTGCGGCGATCTCGTGGCCGGCTCGAAGCTGGCGTCCTACTGCCTGACGGAGCCGCAGGCGGGTTCGGATGCCGCGTCACTGGCGACGACGGCAAGACGCGACGGCGACGACTACGTCGTCAACGGCAGCAAGGTGTTCATCTCGGGGGCCGGGGAGAGCGACGTCCTCGTGGTGATGGTGCGCACCGGCGGTGAGGGTGCGAAGGGCATCTCCTCGCTCGTGATACCCGCCGATGCGCCGGGCGTGGGCTACGGCAAGAAAGAGGAAAAAATGGGCTGGCGCGCGCAGCCGACGCGCATGATTACTTTCGACGACGTGCGCGTGCCGGTGGGGAACCGGTTGGGCGAAGAAGGGCAGGGCTTCGCCATCGCCATGGAAGGCCTGGACGGCGGCCGCATCAATATCGCCACCTGCAGCATCGGTACCGCGCAACAGGCGCTGGAAGAAGTAGTCGACTACACCCGCGAACGCACGCAGTTCGACCGGCGCATCGCCGATTTCCAGGCGACGCAGTTCAAGCTGGCGGACATGCTCACCGAGCTGGTCGCTGCCAGGCAGCTGGTCCGCCTGGCGGCGTGGAAGCTCGACCAGCAGGACCCCCAGGCAACGGTGTTCTGCGCCATGGCCAAGCGTTTCGCCACGGATATCGGCTTCCAGATCTGCAACGATGCCCTGCAGCTGTTCGGCGGCTACGGCTTCATGAAGGAATACCCCATGGAGCGGCACGTACGCGATACGCGCGTGCACCAGATCCTCGAGGGTACGAATGAAATTATGCGGGTGATTATCTCCCGCAAGATGTTGATGGACGGCGCATTGGAGATCATCAAATGAGTATCAGCAGTTCTGACAAACTGAAAGTCGAGATTCGCGGCAGCGTAGCCCTGTTGACCATCGATAATCCCGCCGCCAACACCTGGGATGTCGAGAGCCTGCCCGCGTTGCGCGAGGTGGTGGAGAAGCTGAACGAGGACAGGTCGATCTACGCCCTGGTCATCACCGGCAGCGGCGACAAGTTTTTCTCGGCCGGGGCCGATCTCAAACTGTTCGCCGATGGAGACCCGAAGACGGCCGCCGAGATGGCGCACTTTTTCGGCGCGGGATTCGAGGCGCTGGCGGACTTTCGCGGCGTGTCGATCGCGGCGATCAATGGCTTCGCCATGGGTGGCGGGCTCGAGGTGGCGCTGGCCTGCGATATCCGCATTGCCGAGGAGCAGGCGAAGATGGCGCTGCCCGAGGCGAAAGTGGGCCTGTTGCCCTGCGCCGGCGGTACCCAGCGCCTGTCCTGGCTGGTGGGTGAGGGCTGGGCGAAACGCGTCATCCTGTGCGGCGAACGCCTCGACGCGTCGACCGCCGAGCGCATTGGGCTCGTCGAGGAGGTCGTCGCGACCGGGCAGGCGCTGGAACGCGCCCTGGCGCTGGCTGAGCAGGTAGGCGAGCAGAGTCCCACCTCCGTGCGTATGTGCAAGGACCTGATCCACACGGCGCGCGACAGCGCGATCGCCGCGGGACTGCAGGGTGAGCGCGACCGGTTCGTCGAGCTGTTCTCGACCGAGGACCAGCGCGAGGGCGTCAACGCCTTCCTGGAAAAGCGCAAGCCGCAATGGAAGAACTGCTGAGGCCGCCGCATGTCTGACCAGCCAATCCTGTTCGAAGAATTGCCGGCGGGCACGCGCAAGCTCGGCAGGGTGACGCTGAGCGTCCCCGCCACCCTCAACTCCCTCACGCTGGAGATGGTGGACCTGCTGCAGCAACAGCTGGATGCATGGCGCGGCGACGACGCGATCGCCGCGGTGTTTATCGACGGCGCCGGGGAGAAGGCCTTTTGCGCCGGTGGCGACGTGCAGGCGCTGCACCGCTCCGCCACCGAGACGCCCGGCGGGCCCTGCGAGTACGCGGAGGCGTTTTTCACGCGCGAGTACCGCATGAACTACACGCTGCACACCTATCCCAAGCCGCTGGTGTGCTGGGGTCACGGCATTGTCATGGGCGGGGGCCTGGGCGTGATGGCGGGCTGCTCGCACCGCGTTGTTACCGAGAAGACGCGCATCGCGATGCCCGAGGTCACCATCGCGCTGTTCCCGGATGTCGGTGGCACCTGGTTCCTCAATCACATGCCGGGCAGGTCCGGACAGTTCCTCGCCCTGACCGGCGCCTCCATCAATGCCGCCGACGCCATCTACTGCGGCATCGCCGACCGCTTCATCGGCAGCGACAGCAAGGACGACGTGCTCGAGCAGCTGCTGCGCCAGGAATGGCAGGCGCAGGCAGCGTCTAACCACGCCCTGACCCGCCACGTGCTGCGGCCCTTCTCCGAACAGAGTGTCGCACAGTGTCCCGGCGGCCAGGTCGAGCCGCACCT
>JAWVYG010000586.1:0-2919 GCA_033722815.1 Halioglobus sp. | reverse complement strand
GGTCGGCGTCGCCTGGGATACCGACGACTACACCAACACCGGCAACTTCGACAATGACACCTCCGCCAACAATGCGAGCCAGGTGCAGGCCAATGCCCTGACGAGCGCCACACCCAACGGCGACGGCAGCTACTCCATCACCATGCCCGTCGCCATCCCGGACGGCTCAAGGGAGCCCTTCGTCAAGGCCTCCGGCAGCGGCATCGCCACGGTAGAGGGCCACCCGGTGTTCGACCTGGACGAGAACAACGACGGCACGACCGAGCTGACCTCGGTCTCCGTCGGCGACGCGCACAAGTTCTTCTCCATCGACGAGGCCGACGGCGAGCCCGTCGAACGCCGCACCTCGGTCGAGCTGGACAAGTGCCTGAGCTGCCATCAGACGCTGGTGCTGCACGGCGACAACCGCGCGGATAACATCGACAGCTGCGTCAGCTGCCACAACCCGCGCAACACCGACCGCCGCGTACGCGAACAGGGCAAGGCGACGCCCGGCAGGGCCGTCGCAACCGACGGCAAGGACGAGGAGTCCATCGACTTCAAGACCATGATCCACGGCATCCACGCCGCCGGCATACGCGAGAACCCCTTGCAGGTGGTCGGCTTCATGGCATTTAGCCTGCACGTCTACGACGAGGAGCACGTGCACTACCCCGGCGACCTCGCCAACTGCACCGCCTGCCACACCGACGACGGCTACCAGCTGCCGCTGGCGGACAGCGTGCTGGGTGTAACGGTGCATACCGGGAACAACATCAACACCCCGGCGGATGATACCGTCGCCACGCCGACGGCGGCGGTGTGTTCCAGCTGCCACGACCGTCCCGAGGCGCTCGCCCACATCATCGACAGTGGCGGCAGTTTCGACACCACCCAGGCGGCCATCGACAATGACGTCCAGGTCGAGCAGTGCGTGGTCTGTCACGCATCCGGTCGCGAATCGGACGTCGCGCTGGAGCACCGCCCGCACTAGTCCGGTGCCTGTTCCCGGCGACCCAGGTCGCCGGGACGTCACCCCGCAGGCCTGGGCAAAAGGCTGACATACCCCGGGCGGCACTTGGCGGTTATCCCCGCGCCACGTATATTGGCGCTCAATGACATACGCTGGCGGCACACCCTCGGACCCGGGCGCACCTGACAAGGTGGGGATACTGGTCACCAACCTCGGCACCCCGGATGCGCCGGAGCGCGCCGCGGTGCGCCGCTACCTGAAGGAATTCCTCTGGGATCCGCGCGTCGTGGAGATACCGCGCCCGCTGTGGTGGCTGATCCTCAACGGCGTGATCCTCAACGTGCGGCCAGCGCGCTCGGCCGAGGCCTACCAGACCGTCTGGACCGAGCGCGGCTCCCCGCTGATGTACCACACCAGCGACTTCACCGACGCACTGCGTGAGCACATGCAGCGTGAACACGGCGAGGACGTCGCCGTGGAATTTGCCATGCGCTACGGCTCGCCCTCGATTGCCGAGGTGGCCGGAAAACTGCTGTCCGGGGGTGTGACGCGGCTGGTGGTACTGCCCATGTTCCCGCAATACAGCGGCGCAACCTCCGGCTCCACCTTCGACGCCCTGAGCCGCTACCTGCAGGGCCGCCGCGAGATCACCGACCTGCGCTTCGTCGCCAGCTACCACGACGATCCCGGCTACATCGCGGCGCTCGCCAACAAGATCGCCGACTTCCAGTCGGTCCACGGCAGGCCGGATAAATTGCTGTTCTCCTACCACGGGGTCCCTGCCCGCTACTGCGCCGAGGGCGATCCCTACCGGCTGCAGTGCCTGGACACCACGCGGCGCATCGTACAGGCACTCGATTTGCCCGAGGACGCCTACATGACCTGCTTCCAGTCGCGCTTCGGTCGCGAGGAGTGGCTGCAGCCCTACACGGACGAGACCCTGAAGGCCCTGCCGGGCCAGGGCGTGCAATCGGTACAGGTGGTCTGTCCGGGGTTCAGTGCGGACTGCCTGGAGACGATCGAGGAGATCGGCGTGGAGAACCGCGACTACTTCGTCGAGGCCGGGGGGCGCGACTACGCCTACATCCCCTGCCTGAACAGCGACGAGGAGCACGTCGCCGCGATAGCGCGCCTGCTACGGGAACAGGCGGCCGGGTGGCTGGACGCTAACCCGGTTGATCAGCAGGCGCAGGCTGCAGCAGCGCCTCGATAATCGCCTTGAGCTGCTCCTCGCTGAGCTGCCCGTTGTCCTTGTGCCGCTTGATGCCGGTATCGGCTGCGGACTTGTAGACCTCTTCGGCGCTCAATCCCACCCAGTCTTCCTCGGGAATATGGCAGTCGAGACAGGCTTCCTCGTCGCCCGCCCAGGCAGCGGGCGCGAAGAGACAGGCAAACGCCAGCGGCACGATCATTTTTTTCACGTAGATGACTCCTCAGGTTGAGTGGGAAAATAGTACCGCGCATGAGGCGGGACCGCCACAACCGCGGTGCTATCGCGCCAAAGCGCTAGAGCCAGCGCCGCACGCGGGTGCAGTAGGCGGGGAACTCCTCGGGAAACAGCTCCCGCAGCATCTGCTCCTCCGGCAGAATGAAGCGGACGTGGATGATCGCCATGAACACCGGCGGCACCAACAGCGCACTGGCGGCGCCGACGGTCAGCGCGCAGCCGAACAGTACCAGCGCCATGCCCAGGTACATGGGATTACGCGTGAAGCGATAGACGCCCGTGGTGACCAGCGCCGTCACGTTCTTGAACGGGATCAGGTCTGTCTCGGCCTGCTTGAACAGGCCGCCGGCCAGGACCAGCAGCGCCAGCCCGGCGAGCAGTACCACCGCACCGACGGCCTGCCACTCACCGCTCGTGAAGCGCACAAGCGGCGCGTACTCGTTGCAGACGAACTGCACGACGATTCCGAATGCCAACCATACCGGTGGGAAAATATAACGCTTTACCTTTGCCACAGCTG
>JAWVYG010000585.1:0-2921 GCA_033722815.1 Halioglobus sp. | reverse complement strand
GATTGCGGTAGCCGCCGACAGAGTGCGTACAGTATAGCGGCTCCATGTCGTGCAAACAGGGTTGCCCGCAGCGACGCCCGGTTGCAGCGCCGCGGGCTGGCGCTGATGCGGCCTACAACACCCCGGCATTTGCTGCCCTGTCGCAGGCAGTGGTAAACCGCTCAAAGCGAGGCGATAAACTGGCCGATACGGGCGACGCCCTCGGGCGATTGCGACAGGTCGGCGTGGTCTATGCCGGCGACTTCGAGAAACTCGGCATTTGGCAATCCCTCCGCCACTGCCCGGCCCAGGCGCACCGGCACCGCCAGGTCGCCGCCAAAATGGATCACCAGTGCCGGGCACCGGATATGCGGCAACAGCGGCCGCACGTCCGTCTTTTTCATGAAGTCGACAAGCTGGCGTATCGACTGGCGGGTGGCGCACAGGTTTTCAAAGGCCTGGTAGGTCTTGTCTGTCATCTGTTCGCGCGTGATGCTCGGGAAGAAAATATCGCGCAGGACGCCGGTTCCCCAGGACTTGCCGAGTGAATCCAGTGCGCGTCCGTCTATGCCCATCGGGAAATCGTCGCTCTGTTCCCAGCAAGCGGTGGTGCCGAGCAGGATGAGGCCCTTGACGCGTTCGGGGTGATCGTGGGCGAACTGCAGGCACATGGGTCCGCCCTCGGAAACGCCGTACAGGACAACCCGGTCCATTTCCGCGGCGTCCATAACCGCTTCGATGTCGTGTACGCGCTCCTCCATGCTGGGTGGCCTCACGGCCGGATCCGACAGGCCCTGGCCGCGCTTGTCGAATGTCACCACCCTGCCAAAACCGGCAATGGCTTCTACCGTGTCGCGAAACGGCGGCATGTGGGACATGATATTCAGGTTGGTGATGATGCCCGGGGTCACCAGGATATCGTTGGCGCCCTCGCCCTGTACCGCGTAGGCGATGCGCAGGCCATCACTCTCGGCGAGGTGAATGGGATAGGGGGCGGGTGCGCTCAGTTGCTGCAGCTCGATCTTCGCGGGTTCTTCAGGATGCGTCGTCGCAGCGCCGCTATTGCGCAGCTTCGCGAGGTGCCGATAGAGAATACCGACGGCAGAGGCGAGTACGCCGAGCAGGACGATAAGCGCCGCGGCGCCACTGAGCAGGGATTCTCGTTCGGAAATCCAGTCCCCAATTGCCGCCAGTGCTTCCATAGTCAGCGTGCACGCTTCTTCTTGTCATTTTGCCCAAGTGTAGCAGCTTACGGGGCGCGCGGCGGAATGGCAGCTGGATCCGCGGGCCGGCGCGCACCGACACCTGTAAGACGCGCTGACGCGGAACGGGCAACAGCCCGCTGCCAGCGTCGCGGTGCGCTAACCCCGCGCCATCGCCACCAGCCGCGCCATATCCTCGAAGGTGGAGCTGGCCAGGCGTGGGTTGACCAGGCCGGGGGAGGCGTCGCCGCCCAGGTCGATGTGCACCCGGTACGACAGGGCCACCTGCCCCTCGTTCAGTACCTGCATGTTGAACTGGGCGTGGGATTGCGCGCGGATATAGTCCTGCAGCGGGTACACGCCCGGGGCAGGCGCCATATGTACCGTTGCGCTGCGCGACGCCTCGTCGATCTCGGTCACGGCGCGCACCACCAGGTCCCGGTCGGACATCGGCCATGGCAGGTCGAGCACCATGTGCACGAAGCGCTCGTGCCTGGATGCGACTTTCAATACCTGCGATGACTTGCACATGCGGCGCCATGCGGCGCAGCGGTTGCCGTCGCCGAATGCGGCGGTGACCTTGTCGATGGAGGTATCGACGACCGCCGTGGCCTTGACTTCCAGGTAGGGCGAGCCGGGCACCTCGCGGGTAAACAGCGCGATGCCGCTGTCCTCCCTCGCCAGCGTCCACCCGGCATCGGTCGAGGCCGCGGCCGCCTGGCACAACAGCAGCAGGATCAGTGCCGCCACACAGCGCAACGAGGCCGCTGGCAGAGGGTAAGTTTGTCGCATCATGCCATTCTCTCCTGTCCGCCCCTGCGGCACCTCGCTGTCCCGTCAGTCCTGCCGCGTGTCGCCAAGGCTCAGGTAGGCGGCCTCGCCGAAGTTTGACGACGGGTCGATCTGTATGACCTTTTCATAGTGTAGCTGAGCGCCGCCGGTGTCACCCTGTGCCTGCAGCAGCTGGCCGAGATAGAAGTGTGCGTAGATCAGTTGCGCCATGCGCAGGCCCTCCAGCGCCAGGCCGTGCAGCTCGAATCCACCCTGTTCCAGTTGCGCCAGTACGCTGCGCAGTGCGTCGATGGCAGCCTCGCGGCGATTGATGGCGTCGGGGAACAGCGTGTTGGCGCGCGCCTCCAGCATGTGCGCCTCGACCGTGTCCATCGCGTCGCCGCTGTCGACCTCCACCGGCTCCAGGAACAACTGCTGCGCATCGCGCAGCAATTCGGAGACGTCCGACATGCCGCCGACCTTCGCCGCCTGCATCAGCAGTGCCAGCAGGCGCGCCTCCATCGCCATCGGGTGGCGGCTGTCGAGGCGCTCCAGCGTGGCGGCGTGCTCGAGCGCGCGGTCGAGGTCGCCGCGCATGCCGCTGGCAAGGCCCTTGCAGGCAATGGCCAGGGCGTCTTCTTCGTCCAGCGCGAGTGCGGCGTCGGCGTAGGCGTCGCAGCGCCGGAACTCGGTCAGCAGGAGGCAGGCGCGGGCGGCGGCGAGCAGGGCTTCCCTGTCGCCGGCCCTGTCGTGCAGGGCGTCGTCCAGCTGCTGCAGTTCTGCGTCGATACCGAAACGCACGCGGAACACCTGGCTGGGGAAGTAGATGGCGTCGTGCACCGTCGACAGCGCCTTCTCGGAGTTCTCGATGATCTGGCGGAACAGGCGTCGGGCCTGGAAGCCCTTTTCGCTGACCAGCCAGCGGTTGATCAGTTGGTCGGCGCCGGACACGCTCTCCAGCACCGCGTT
>JAWVYG010000584.1:0-2929 GCA_033722815.1 Halioglobus sp. | reverse complement strand
CCGCATCAGCGGCAACATCGGGACGGTGCGCTACCTCGGGTTCACCTTCAACGCCGGCCAGGGCATGTCCAGGCGCCGCCAGTTCGGCTATCTCAGCGACCGCATGCTGAGCCTGGACGAAGACGGCAACTTCACCATCCTGCTGGCAAGGAACAAGCCCGACGAGGCGGGCGATTGGGTCCAAACGCCGGCGGATGCCTCCGCCGTCCTGGTGCGCCAGTACATCGCGGACCGCGAGCAGGAACAGCTCGCCGCGCTGGATATCGAGGTGCTGGGCGGCAACCCGCCGTATATGCCGCCCACGGACGAGGAGATGGCCGCCGGCATCGTCGGCACGACGTTCGCCTTCTTCGCCCTCACGCACCTGCACCGCACCGTACTGCCGGAACTGATGGAGAACCCGAACGCCTTCGTGCGCGCCACCGCGGAAAATCTCGGCGGCGACATCGCGGGGCAGGACAACCTCTACATGCTGGGCAGCTACCAGCTGGCGTCGGGAGAGGCGCTGCGGATCACGGTGCAACCGCCGCAGACGCGCTACTGGAACCTGGCCCTGGAAACTCGCTGGCATGAGATCTACGACTACATGACACGCCCGACATCGCGAACGCTGGAGGACGTGACCTACAGTGCGGACGGCTCCGTCGAGTTCCTCGTCGCCCACCGCGACACCGGCCACCCGAACTGGATCGATACCAGCGGCCACGACTTCGGCTTCCTCACCCTGCGCTGGCTGGATGCAAAGCAGGACAGCGTACCGCTGCCGCAGGTGGAGGTGATCAGGCTGGACACGCCGCGGTAGGGGCGCGCTATACCGACTGGAAGTCGCCGATGCTGCAGTGCTGGTGCCGGCGCCGGTACTCACTGAATCCTCCCGGGAACAGGAAGGGAGCGTGGCCGCTAGCGGTACGATAGTAGCTGTCGCAGCCCGAATACCCCCACGAGTAATTCTCGAACCGTTGCGCCAGATCGTCGTTGTAGGCCTGCGTCACGTCCGCCCGCACGGCGATCGCCTGCGTGCCCTGCCGTTCCTTTTCGATCAGCAGTCGCACGATCGTGCGCACGTTCTGTTCGATGTTGGTGAAGTAGGACACGTTGATCGCCAGGCCGTTGGGCCCGGCACCGAAAAAGTAGTTGGGAAAATCCGGCGCGGCGATCCCCGCGTAAGCCACCGGCGCATCTGCCATGACGTCGCCGAGCAGCTTGTCATCGGTTCCGCGCACCTCGATCCTGTCGAAGTCCAGCACCCGGTAGCCGGTGCAGTAGATGATCACGTCGACATCGATCTCGCGGCCGCTGGTGGTGGTTATGCCTGCGGGGCGCACCGCGGCAAGACCCTCCGCCACGAGTTCGACGTTGTCCCGCGTCAGTGCCGGGTAGAAATCATCCGACACCAGCCCGCGCTTGCAGCCGTATGGCGTATCGGGCGTCACCGCCCTGCGCAGGTCGGGATCGGCAATCGTCTCGGCGATGAACTTGTGTACCCGCGCCTCGAACTGCTGCATGCGCTTGTGGCCCATGGTGACCCCCTCGAGCACCGTGCCCATGAGCAGGCCCTGCCCCCAGCGCCACAGCTTCAGCAGCGGCGGCAGGCGGTGAAACCAGCGGCGCAGTCCCGGCGAGTAGGCCTTCCAGTTACGCGGCATGATCCAGTTGGGTGTGCGCTGCAACACCGTCAGCTGACCCGCCTGCTCCGCCACCTTCGGTACGATCTGCACTGCGGCGGCGGCGGAACCGACAATGGCTACCCGCTTGCCGGCCAGTTCCACATCGTGGTTCCACAGGGTGGAGTGCCACTGTTCGCCCGCAAAGGTATCCATGCCCGGCACGTCGGGGTAAACCGGTGTGTGTTGCCCGCCCATGCAATTGATGATCACGTCCGCCATGTACCGGGCGCCGGTTTCATCCCACAGCGTCCAGGTCCCGTCCGGCTGGTAGTGCGCGCGGGTAACCTTGCAGTTGAAGCGGAAGTGGGGCGTAAGGCCAAACTCGCGCGCACACTGCTGCAGATACGCCTCGATCTCGGCCTGCCCGACATAGTTGGCGGACCAGTCCGGGTTGGGGCGGTAGGAGAAGGTATAGGAGTGCGCCCACAGGTCGCAGGCCAGGCCGGGGTAACTGTGCAGGTGCCAGGTGCCGCCGGCGGCGTCGGCTTTTTCGTAGATGGTGAAGTTGTTGAAACCCTGCTGCAACAGCTCGCGGCCGGCCGCTATTCCCGCCGGCCCGGCGCCGATGATTGCGATGCGGGTGTCGTACTGCCTGTGCATTGATTCAGTCCCCTAAGCGTAAAACTCAAGACCGCGGTGCTGCCCCGGGCCCGGCCATGGCCGGCAGGTCATTCGCTGCCTGTCCCCGCGACTTCGAACACCATGAAAGCGTTCCCGGGCAGTTGCCCGAATTGCCCGTAACCGGATACGACGAACAGTTGCCCGCCGGCAAGCAGCGCGCCACCCACGTCGATGGCGCCGCCCTGGGCGTGACCGCCGTTGATCGCCGGGAAATCGCCGCGGGTGTCGAACGACCAGAGCTGCTCGCCGCTGGCGGCGTCGAACGCCCTGAGCGCGCCGTCCAGCGTCGGCGCGAACACCAGCTCCGGCGTGACGGTGACAGCGGCGGAGAAACCCGGGTAGCAGCCGTCGAGCGCGGAGCCCTCGCTATCCCTGCAGTTCCCCGGAGCGGGCGTCTCCCAGAGCCGCTCACCGCTGGCCACGTCGTAGGCGTGCAGCGACGGGTTCGGTTCGCCGTCGAAGCTGTCCCCGAGCAGGCTGCCGACCGGCCGGTCACTGATCGGTACGTAGAGCACGCCCCGCACAGGATCTACGGCGAGGCCGAAGTGCACACCACCGGCCTTGCCTCCCGCGCCGGGCTTGCTCGTCCACAATTGACGGCCGTCTTGTGCATCCAGGGCGTAGATACGCCCGTTCTTCTG
>JAWVYG010000583.1:0-2933 GCA_033722815.1 Halioglobus sp. | reverse complement strand
GGACGGCCACAGCCTGATCCTCTCGGGTACCGTGCCAAACTGCGTGAGCTACGACCCGGCCTACGGTTACGAACTGGCGGTGATTATCCAGGATGGCCTGCGGCGGATGTTCGGCGAGGGCGAGAACAAGTTCTATTACATAACCACCATGAACGAGAACTACGCCCAGCCCGAGATGCCCGCCGGCGTCGAGGAGGGCATCGTGCAGGGCATGTACCGGCTGCGCAAGTCCGGCCTGGATGCGGACCTGCGGGTGCAGCTGCTCGGCGGCGGCACGATCCTGCGCGAGGTCGAGGCCGCGGCCGAGATACTGCAGAGCGAGTACAAGGTCGCGGCGGATGTCTGGAGTCTCACCAGCGTCAACGAGTTGCAGCGCGAGGGTAAGTCGGTACAGCGCTGGAACATGCTGCACCCGGAGGAAGAACCCCGCGTGCCCTATGTCACCGCACAGTTGCAGGCGGCGGGCGGCCCCTACATCGCCGCAACCGACTACATCAAACTGTACGCTGACCAGATTCGCGAGTTCGTCCCGGGCAGCTACACGGTGCTGGGCACAGACGGTTACGGTCGATCGGACACGCGCAGCAAACTGCGCGGCTTTTTCGAGGTGAGCCGCGAGTACGTCGTGCTGGCGGCGCTGCACGCGCTGGCGCAGGAGGGCCGCATCGAGCGCGCCGTGGTGAGCAGGGCGCTGGATACGCTGGGCGTCGACGCCGAGAAAGCTGATCCCTTTACGCTGTAGGTGGCAGGAGAACTAACGTGGCGATTGAACAGGTAAACGTTCCCGACATCGGCGGCTCCGAGGGCGCCGAGGTCATCGAGTTGCTGGTGGCGGTGGGCGACACCGTGGCACAGGAGCAGGGTCTGATCGTGCTGGAATCCGACAAGGCCTCCATGGAGATTCCGTCCAGCGTAGCCGGCACGGTGGTGGAAATCCTGGTCGCCGAGGGCGACCAGCTGGTCGAGGGGGCCGGCGTGGTACGAGTCGAGGTGGCGGGGGAGAGCGGTGATGATGCGCCCGCCGCCGACGGTGCTGCCGAAGCGCAACCCGAGCCCGCGCCCGAACCCGAGCCCGCGCCTAAATCAGAGCCCGCGCCTAAACCAGAGCCCGCGCCTAAACCAGAGCCTGCGCCCGAGCCGGCGGCTGCGGCGCCGAAGGGACCCGCACCGATCGCCGCCGCGGACACTGCGCCCGCGACGTCGGGCGTGTACGCGGGACCGGCGGTACGCAAGCTCGCCCGCGAGTTCGGAATTCCCCTCGCCGAGGTCAGGGGCAGCGGGCCCAATGACCGTATCCTGAAGCAGGACCTGCACCAGTTCGTGCAGCGCTCATTCGAGGGGGGCGGTGCAGCCGCGGGCGCGGGTATCCCCGCGGTGCCCGAGGTGGACTTCGCCGAGTTTGGCGCGATGGAGGTCACCAGCCGCAGCAAGCTCGACAAACTCACCGCAACCAACATGCACCGCAGCTGGCTCAACGTACCGCACGTTACGCAGATGGACGATGCCGACATTACCGACCTCGAGCAGTTCCGCCGGGACCTCAAGGGCGAGGCCGAGCGCCGCGGCGTGAAGCTGTCGCCGCTGCCCTTCGTGATCAAGGCCTGTGCCGTTGCCCTGCGCGACAATCCCCAACTGAACAGTTCCCTGTCCGGCGGCGGCGAGGAACTGGTGTACAAGAAGTATTTCCATATCGGCATGGCGGTGGATACGCCCGCCGGACTCGTCGTGCCCGTTATTCGCGACGTGGACAAGAAGACGATATGGGAGCTCGCGGCCGAGGTCATGGCGCTGGCCGCGAAGGCGCGCGAACGCAAGTTGACCCCCGCCGAGATGCGCGGTGGCTGCTTCACCGTGTCCAGCCTTGGCAATATCGGCGGCACGGGCTTCACGCCCATCGTCAACACGCCGGAGGTGGGTATCCTCGGCGTGTCGAAAGCGGCGGTGCAGCCGGTGTGGGACGGTGCGGTCTTCGCGCCGCGCACGCTGTTGCCGCTGGCCCTGTCCTATGACCACCGGGTAGTGAACGGCGGCGATGGCGGGCGATTCCTGACCCAGGTGGTGGCGCTGCTCGGCGATATCCGCCAGCTGCTTATGTAACGGCGGCCAGTTCGCGGCAAAAATCCCGCGCGTGGTGCTGCGCGCGCAGCATCACCGACAACAGCGGCGACAGGTCTCCGCCGTTGCCGCGCACCGTGGTCATCGCAGTAGCGAGTTCACCCTTCAGGCTGAGATCGCGCCTGAACAACGCGGGCATGCAGTCGTTCCATTCGAGCTCGCGGTTCATCCAGATGGTGCCGATCCTGCCGTTGCCGTCCGCGAAGACGTGCAGGTCGCACAGCACCATCATGCAGATCGCGGCGCGCAACATACCCGGCGGGACCCGCGTATAGATCTCCTCGACGAAACACTGGAAGGTGGCGCTGGCCAGTGCCGGGTCGACCCGTTTCAGCAGCGGGTTCCTGGCCGACCAGTTCTGCGTGTACTTGAAGTGCCCCGGGTGCAGCCCTGCGCAACCCTCGCTGGCGATGGCGTGCCAGTGCCGCACGCCCGCCTCGATCTGTACCGGGGTGCGCATGTTGTCGCGACAGGCGCGTGCCCTGCGTACTGCGGGCGCAATATTGGCGGAGTCGAGCAGGTCGCCGGACAGGCCGCTGCTGTCGGCCAGCTGTTCGCGCAATTCAAGGAAACTGGCTACGTCGTCCGCCAGCGGGATCATGAACATCGCCTCGATCAGCGGCCATTCCTCGGGCAGCGGTTCCAGCGGCAGGCTGGTCGGCTGCGGATTGGCCGCGGCCCAGTCCAGGTACTGGCGCGCCCGTTCCAGTGCGCCGGTGTCGACCTTGCGCATGTCCCGGGGCAGGTCGCTCAGCAGGGCTTCCAGCGGCCGGTAGTCGCCGTCGTCGATCAGTTGCGTGATGGCCGGTGCGAGGCGC
>JAWVYG010000582.1:0-2935 GCA_033722815.1 Halioglobus sp. | reverse complement strand
GGCATGCTCTACCACGTCAGCGGCACGTCCTTCGCCGCGCCCATGGTGAGTGGGGCCGCAAGTTTGCTGCTGGCCCTTGATCCCGGACTCTCCGCGCAGGCACTGCGGCGCATGCTGCTGCACTCGGCGCGGGACCTGGATACGCCGGGCCGCGACATCGCGACCGGTTACGGGCTGCTCGATGTCGGCGCCGCCCTCGATGCGGACCCGGCGTTCTATGTGGAGGCCGCCATTAACACGGTGCAGGTGACGAAGCGCGATGGTCGCACCCTGGTCCAGGTGCTCGGTACCGCCGATGCCGACGCGTATGCCGGGGCTGCCCTGCGCCTGGGCGCCGGCGAAGCGCCGGACAGGTGGCAGGATGCCGGGGAGGGGCCGGGCAGCGCCGTCGTCGATGGACTCCTTGCGGAAATCGACGCCGCGCGCTTCGCCGGCGCCGCGCGCTGGGTGATCGAGCTGGAGGTCGCCCACGCGAACGGCGCCAGCCGGGTGGCGCGTTTCGACCTCAAGCTGCGCTGAGGCACCCGCGGACACCCAATATGATAGACAAAATATGAACAAAATACTCTAATATTAGCCAAAGACTATTAATAGTATAAACACAATCAACTATACAAAATCATAGCCTCTCCCTATAGTTAGTTGGCGTTCAACGCGAACAACCGACCATAGTTAGGAGAGCTGTTATGACACAACGTGTACCCGACGTAGTATTCAAGACCCGCGTGCGCGACGAGTCCGTCGCCGGGGACAACCCCTATCGCTGGGAAAACAAGACCACCGCTGACCTGTTCGGCGGCAAGCGCGTGGTGGTGTTTTCACTGCCCGGCGCCTTCACCCCCACCTGTTCCTCGAATCACCTGCCGCGCTCCGACGAGCTGTTCGACGAGTTCCGCGCCCAGGGCATCGACGACATCATCTGCGTGTCGGTGAACGACGCCTTCGTGATGTTCCAGTGGGGCCGCCATATCGGCAACAAGAACATTCACCTGCTGCCGGACGGCAGCGGCGAGTTCACACGCAAGATGGGCATGCTGGTCGACAAGGACAACCTCGGTTTCGGCATGCGCTCCTGGCGCTACTCCATGCTGGTGGACGACGGGAATATCGAGAAGATGTTCGTCGAGCCGGGCTTCAGCGACAACTGCGAGACCGATCCCTTCGAGGTCTCCGACGCCGACACCATGCTGGCGTACCTGCGCGGCTCCCAGCCCGCCGGCGTCGCCGAGCCCGCGCTGGCCTTCGTGGGCTGAACGCCTCCGGGCGACGGGGCCCGCCCCGTGCGCCCGATTGCGCGGGATGCGTTCCCGCCGGAAAACACGCCCGGCCACGCCGGGCGTTTTTTTGCGCGGTTCAAGCAGGCTGCTCCGCGGCACCAGTCCGGGAGGATTTGCGCCAGCCGCCGGTAACGGATTACACGGTGGGCAGCATGCCCGAGTCGGTGCGAACCTCGATCGCCATGCCGATCGCCATGTCGTAGTCGCACTCGTAGATTATCCGCTGGTACTCGCCGTTCCCGGTTTCCATCTCGATGATGTCACCGATAAAGGTGCACATGTTGTCGCCCGGATGGCGCCAGTAACGGGACAGGACCTTGTCATCGCGCTGGCTGATCCAGGAGAAGCCGTGCTCGGCCTGAAGCTCTATCAGCGGTGTACAGGCCAGGGCAGCCTTGCCGGTATCGTTCTCCTCCCAGCACTGCAGGTCCTTGCGACAGTCGGCTTCCTTGCGCGTGGCGAAACGCGGATGCAGGTTCGCGCTGTCCGCCAGCGCCTGTTCGTCGGGGCCGGCGCCGGCCTTGCGCAGCGCTCGCTCGCGTTCGACCTGCAGCAGGATGTCCCTACACTCCTCGAGCTGGGTAGGCTGGCGTTGGCGAATGGCGCTGATGTCCGGCGCCGGTTCCGGGGCCTCGTCGAGGCCCATGCGCCACAGCAGCGCCACGACGACGATGACGGGAAGGTACAGTATGCCCAGCCGCCGGATGAAGCCCCAGTTGACGGGGCGGATAATGGCCCCGCACTGCGGACACTTGCGCTTGTCTCCCCAGAATTTCTTGCTGCATTGCGGGCAGGCATAAACCCCTGACATAGATCGAGCACGGCGACGGTAGACGTACCAAGTCTAGCAGGCGCCGCACGGCCGGCAGGTGCGCCCGGTCGAGCGACAGCGCCGAAAGCCCGGAGCGCCCGAAAAGTGCACACTTTCTGAGTACCGCTTCACAGAATGTGGTTATTGCTCGCGCGAGGACGGGTGTTTGTTGATATAACTCATCCTGATAGCCTGCAAACCCGTCATATCGTAAACCAATAAAGGGCAGGCCAGGTAAGGGGCGAAATGATAGAGGGGCAACCGACCGAGGTAGATCGCGTCACCGAGGCGATGCGCACGCTGCCGCGCGACAATTTTATCGAGATCAGTGACCCGGACGTGGTATCAGGCCGCGGTATTCCGTCGACCAACGCGGTTTCCGAGATCCTCCACCACGCGGACGTACAGGCGCACCACTCGGTGCTCGTCATCGGTACCGGCGCCGGCTACGTGGCGGCGCTGCTGAGCAAGCTCGCCGAGCGTGTGATCGCCGTGGAGAACAACCCGACCATCCTGCGCCTCGCGCAGGACTGCTTCAACCGGCTTGGACTGGCCAACCTGGTGCTGCGCAAGGGCGACGGCACGCGCGGTGCACCGGACCTGGCGCCCTTCGACCGGATTTTCGTCGCCAGTCCCAAGGTGACGGTGAAGAGCGACCTGATCGACCAGCTGGCCGCCGAAGGGCAGTTGCTGGCGATGGAGCAGGGCGAAAACGACAGTCTCATCCTCGCCCGTTACGGCGTCAGCCAGCATGGCGTCAGCCCGCGGCGCGAACTGGCGCTGGTGGATTTCTCCCGCGACTCCGGCATCACGCTGCTGGACATGGGCGTGGTCGACCAGGTCATGC
>JAWVYG010000581.1:0-2935 GCA_033722815.1 Halioglobus sp. | reverse complement strand
TACGCGCTGGCCATCAGCAATTTCGATGACCCGGAAAAACCCCTGCGCTTCCGTTTCGGCTTTCTCGGCTCCAGTGACGTACATACGGCACGGCCGGGCACAGGATACAAGGAGTACGACCGCTTCCACATGGCGGACTTCCAGCTGCCGCTGAAGCCGATCACGGCGCCAGAGGATTCCCCTCCCCCGCCCGCGCGGTCACTGCCTTTCGATCGGGTGCCCGCGCCGTCGATGTTCAGCGACGATGGCCTGGTGGATGATCGCGTGGGAGCGTTCTACCAGACCGGCGGGCTGATCGCGATACATGCGCCCGGTCGCACCCGCGATGATATCTGGTCGGCGCTGCAGCGGCGGCAGGTCTACGGCACCAGTGGCCCGCGCACACTGCTGTGGTTCGACCTGCTTAACGCACCGGGGCGCAGCAGTGCTGCGCCGATGGGCTCGGAAGTGCAGATGCAGGGTAATCCGCTCTTCGAAGTGCGGGCCGTGGGTTCCTTCCGACAATTGCCCGGGTGTCCCGATTACGCAACCCGTGGCCTGCCCGCGGGGCGCCTGCAGCGCCTGTGCCGCGGCGAGTGCTACAACCCCGCCGAGGAGCGCAAGCGTATTACCCGGATAGAGGTGGTGCGCATCCGGCCCCAGGCCCATGCCGGGGAGGCTGTAGCGCCGCTGATAGAAGATCCCTGGCGGGTGTTCGAGTGCGACGGCGGCCCCGACGGCTGTGCCGTGCGCTTCAGCGATGAGGCGTTCTCCGCCGCGGGTCGCGATACGCTGTACTATGTGCGCGCCATCGAGGAGCCCAGCCTGGCCGTGAACGGCGCGCTGCTTGACTGCCAGTACGACGCGGCCGGCAATTGCGTGGGCATCAACCCGCGGCCGGCGAGTCGCGAGGACGACCGCCTCGCTCCCATCGAGGAACGCGCCTGGTCGTCTCCCATCTTCGTCGACTTCGCCGCGCCCTGACGGCGCGGCCACGCGGGCTCAGGCGTCGGTGACCTCATTGTCGCCCTGCTGCGGCGGCATGTGCGTCTGCATCTGCATGGACGCCAGCTCGTAGCCCGCCGCTATCAGCTCCTTCGCCCGGTCGAACTCGAGCGTGGTACTCAGGTTGCGCGGAATGTCGATCACCACATCGGGCGGATAGGCGGCGAGCTTGTACCGCGCTATCGCCCCCTCCATCGTATCGAGTGCAAGGCTGGCCACGTCGTACATATCGTCCAGCCTGGAATTGTCCCGCGACGGTCGGTAGGCGTTGATAAACTGGTTGATCTTGCGCGCGAAAAAGGACTCTTCCTCATCGGGCGGCGCGGGCGGCTGGAGTTTCGGCCAGTTGGGATCGGGCTTGGCGCCGAGGTTGACCGCTATCGTCATATCGGTGCGGTCGCGGAAGCACGGCGCGATGGGGACCGGGTTCAACACCGCCCCATCGACCAACTGCAGGCCGCGCCACTGGGCGGGCGCAAAAAACAGCGGTATGGCAATGGAGGCGCGCACGGCATCGAAGACAGGCCCCCTGCTGAGCCATACCTCCCGCTCATTGAGAATATCGGATGCCACTGCGGTGTAGGTGATGGGCAGTTCCTCGATCAGCGCCTCACCGGTCAGACCGCGCAGGGTTTCGATAATGCGGTCGCCCTTTACCAGCCCGCTCGAGCCGAGACTGATGTCCAGCAGGCGGAAAATGTCCACGGCGCTGATGGCGGTGACCCACTGCACGAACTCGTCGAGCTTGCCGAGGCCGTAGATACCGCCGACCAGCGCGCCCACCGAGCAGCCGGATATCGACTCTATGCGGTAGCCGTTTTCCTCCAGCCAGCGGATGACACCGATATGCGCCAGTCCGCGAGCACCCCCACCACCCAACACCAGCGAGACGGATGTCGTATGCTTCACTTGACCCTCTGTGCTGTCCACCGGCAAGCCCCGTCAGCAGTTACCGAAATCCGCCGGGCGTCGCTCCATGAAGGCGGTAATGGCCTCCGCAAACTCCGGCGATTCCATACAGCGGGCAAACTCGGCGTTCTCCCTGCCCATCGCCTCCTCGATACCCGGTATCAGCGGCGCCCGCAGCACGCGCTTGGTGGCACGCAACGACGTCGGCGGCGCGGCGGCCAGGCGTTGCGCCGTGGCCAGCGCCTCGCGCTGGTAATCCGCACTGTCGCAAACCCGGTTGACGAGGCCGCAGTCGCTGGCCTTCTGCGCGTCGAACGCCTCGCCCTGCAGCAGCATCTCCGCGGCGCGCAGGTAGCCCAGGCGCAGCGGCATCAGGAAGCTGGAAGCCGCCTCCGGACTGACGCCGAGATCGACAAAGGGTGTCTGGAATACCGCGTCCTCGCCGGCGATCACCACGTCGCAGTGCATCAGCATGGTGGTACCTACGCCGATCGCCGGACCGTTGACCGCGGCCACGATGGGCACCTCCGAGTGCGCTATGGTCCTGAGAAAGCGCACCGCGGGGAGCTCGTCTGCGCTCGTGGCGTCATCGGCACCGAACGTACTGACATCGTTGCCGCTGCTGAAGCAGTCGGGACTGCCGGTGATGTAGATGACGCGCACCTCCTGCGTCCTGCCCGCCTCCTCCAGCAGATCCGCCATGCGGGTATACATGGGGCCATGCAACGCATTCTTCTTGTGCGGCCGGTTGATGCGTATCTGCAGGACACCCGCCTCAAACTCGACGGCAATCTCCTCTATATCCGTTCCGGTGTGCATAAAGCTCTCCCAGCCTCCAGACAGTTGTCAGCGCGCGGCGCATCGCGCGCGGGAATTATCTGCAATCGCAGCGGGAGAAACAACGCGGGCATCAGGGTTCGCCGATCTCGTTGACCAGCAGGCCCAGGTGACTGCCGTAACTGGTCACCCGGTCCCCGGCCCGCAGGTAGGCCCAGGGCGCCCAGATGTGCGCGGGCTTGAACATCACGCCATCGGGGGTACC
>JAWVYG010000580.1:0-2940 GCA_033722815.1 Halioglobus sp. | reverse complement strand
GGCGCTCGTGTTTATATAGGGGCCATGCCGGCTCTCAGACTCGACAGTGCGACCGTGCGCTACGGTGATGTCGCCGCCATCGACGCGGTCTCCCTCGAATTTCCACCACAGCTCATCACCGCGGTGATCGGGCCCTCCGGCTGCGGCAAGACGACCCTGCTGGAGTTGTGCAACGGCCTGGCCCGGCCGGACAGCGGCACGGTGCTGGCCTTCGGCGAGCCCCTGGACTACGAGGACCTGGCGCCGCTGCGCAAGCGCATGGGCTATGCCGTGCAGGGCACGGGCCTGTTTCCGCACATGACGGTCGCGGGGAACATCACGCTGATGGCCCGACTGGAGGGTTGGTCGCAGCCGGACATCGATGCGCGCCTGGCCGAGCTGCTCGCGCTTACCCACCTGGACCCGGATCATGCCGATCGCTACCCGCACCAGCTCAGCGGCGGCCAGCAACAGCGGGTGGGGCTGTGTCGCGCGATGATGCTCAAGCCGCGGGTACTGTTGCTCGACGAGCCGTTCGCGGCGATCGACCCGATCAGCCGCCGCGAGATTCACCAGCACCTGCTGCAGCTGCACCGCGCCGAACCGACCACCACCGTACTCGTCACCCACGACATGCGCGAGGCGCTGCACCTCGCCGAGCACCTTGTCGTCATGCGCGAGGGCCGCGTGATCCTCGACCAGGCCCGCGATGCCTTGCTGGCGGAGCGCGAGGGTGTGGAGCCCGAGGAGCTGCTGCATGAACTGCTGCGGGGGAAGACGCCGTGACCGGACCACTGCGCAGGCGCGCCCGGACACTGGGGATCACTGTGCTGCTCACGCTCGCCGTGGCGGGCAGCGCCGGCGCCGCCGAACCTGTCGGTGTGGGCTCCAAGTCCTTCACAGAGGGCCACGTGCTGGCGGAGATCGTCGCGCAGCTGCTGGAGGACGGCGGCGTGCAGGTGCAGCGCAAACCCGGGCTCGGCGGCACGCTGATCGCCTTCGAGGCGCTGCGCGAGGGCTCCATCGATGTCTACCCGGAGTACACCGGTACCATTGCGCAAACGCTGCTGAACATGCCACAAATGCCCGAGTCGGAGCTGCCGCCGAGACTGGCCGAGCGCGGCCTGCAGATGATCGTGGCGCTGGGTTTCAACAACAGTTACGCCATCGCCATGTCACGGCCCGCGGCGCTGGCCCTGGGAATCGAGACCATCGGCGACCTCGCTGCGCACCCGTCGCTGCGCGCGGCCTTTTCCCACGAATTTCTCGAGCGCGTGGACGGCTGGCCCGCCCTGCGCGCCGCTTACGGCCTGCCGCACCAGGCCGTGGGCATCGAACATGCGCTGGCCTACGACGCCATAGAGAACGGCGCCCTGGACATCACGGACGCGTACACGACGGACGGCGAGCTGGCCGCGCGCAACCTCCTGCTGCTGCGGGACGACCGCAACTTTTTCCCGCGCTACAGCGCGGTGCTGCTTGCGCGCGCGGACCTGCGGGCGGAGATAGCGGCGATGCTCGCGCCACTGGAACAGGCCATCGACGAAACGCGCATGCGGCAACTCAACCAACAGGTGATGGATGGGGGACTGTCGCCGGCCGCGGTGGCGACGGGTTTCCTGCGCGAGGCGGGGCTGGTCAGCGGTGAAGCGCGGGCGGGCGAGTCGCGCGCCCGGCGCATACTGTCCAATACCGCGGTGCACCTGCAGCTCACCGGCACGGCGCTGCTGCTGGCCTGCATCGTGGCGATACCGCTGGCACTGGTCGCCTCGCGCTTCCAGCGCTTCGCGCGTGGCTTGCTGTACGTGACCGGCCTGGTACAGACCATCCCCGCCCTGGCGCTGCTGGCCTTGCTGATCCCCGTGTTCGGGCTCGGGCAGGTACCCGCCGTGATCGCCCTGTTCCTCTACTCGCTGTTGCCGATCGTGCGCAACACGCTCAGCGGGCTGTTCACCATTGACCCGCTGATACCCAAGGTCGCCCGCGGCCTCGGCTACAGCAGCCGGCAGCGGCTGTGGTACGTCGAACTGCCGCTGGCCATGCCGACGCTGCTGGCCGGCATCAAGACGGCCGCCATCATCAGTATCGGCACGGCCACGCTGGCGGCCTTCGTCGGTGCGGGCGGCCTGGGCGAGCCGATCATCACCGGCCTGACGCTGAACGACCACCGCCTCATCCTCGAGGGAGCGATCCCCGCTGCACTGCTGGCGATTGTGGTGGAGTTGTTGTTCGAGGCGGTCGAGCGCGCCCTGATCCCCGCGCACCTGCGCAGTTAACCTTCCTGTAACACGAAGGGGTCAGGGTATGTGCGCGGAATTCTGCTAGGCTTATCCCGCGACAAACGATAAACACAGGGGCCAGGTTCACCATCCTCTCAACGCTCTCAACTGCCACCGTGCGCGACATGCGCGCCTTCACGGGCGCAGTGCCCGGACATTCCGCGTTGCGCGGTAATGCCTGTCGCGTGCAGGTCACCGGGGCGCCCGATACGGCCAGCCCCGGCGCGACGGGTATTACCTACTGCCGCACCTGGTCTAGTGGCGAGCGGGCCGCCGCGGTAACGTGCTGGAGCGAGGGCGGCCGGGCGATCGAGTGCTGTGGCCACGGCCTGCTCAGCTGCGCCGCGCTCTGGCGCCAGCAGTGGCAGGGGGCCGGCACGCTGTCGATGGGCCGGACCGCGATTCCCTTCCGTTTCGACGCCGATACAATCTGGCTCGGCTTTCCCGCCATGGCGGTGCAGGCCTGTCCCGTCCCGACATGGGCCGACAAGCTGTTGGGCGCTGCGCCGATCGACTGCGCTCTCGCCGGTGGGGAAAGCGACTACCTTGTGCTGCAAATGGCCCCCGGTACGGCGCTGGAGTCGCTGCCGCGCCCCGGTGACGCGCTGGCGCAGCACACCACACGTGCGCTGGTGATAACCTGTCGCGCCAGCGGCGACGCCGCGCGCGCCAGGGAGAACAT
>JAWVYG010000579.1:0-2948 GCA_033722815.1 Halioglobus sp. | reverse complement strand
GGGGATACTGGCGCATTATGAAGAGGGCGCCCACCGTTACCTTGAGAGCCTTGCGTCCCGTTTTCACATGGAGGCGCTGATTGTAAGCGTGCCCGCCCTGCCGCAAGGGCAGACACTGGAGACGCTGGCGGTAGACCTGGCCAACCAATGGCGTATAGGTGCACAGCACGAGGGGCGGGGGCTCCTGCTGCTGCTGGTTGATGAATCCAGACAGGTCAAGCTCGAGGTGGGCTATGCCCTCGAGGATGTCTTCACCGATGCCTTCAGCGGCTACGTGGAGGACCTGCAGCTCGGTCCCTACTACCGCGCGGGAGATGTGGGCACCGGCCTGATCGCGACGATGGAGATGCTCGAGCAGCGCGCGCAGATCAAGGAGCAGGTCGGCTATACGCCGGATACGGTAGTCCAGGCCGATAGCGAGTTACTGGCTGGCGGTGCCGGCGCCGCGAGGAACCTGCAGCGCTACGTGGAAAGCGCCCCTCCAACGGCTGGCGCGCCGTCCCGACGCGGGGCCCGCAATCCGGAAGAGGCCTGGGAGATCATGCTCAGCAAGTGGGCCGGCGAGGGCGCAGACATCGACGTGGATGTCTACACGCGGATGACGCGCCTGGCCATGGGCGACCCGGACAAGCCGGACCCGCGCACCCTGAAGTGGCTGGATCACTGGCGCAGCGCCGATTACCAGGTGCTGCGTGACGGCGATCACGCGGTGATCTGGTTCGGTGATATTGAGGGTTGGGAAAACACGCCTTTCCTGTTCTGCAATACCGGGGATGGCTGGAAGTTTGACATCGTGTGGCAACGCCGCCTGGTGGTGATGGCGGAGAGCCCAAAGTGGCAGGTAATGCAGGGACCTTACCCCTATGTGACGCTGATGCAGCAGGCCTGGCAATCCACCGGCAAGGACCTGCCGCTGGGCCCGCGGGATCTCTACCGCTGCGCAGACGACAGCAAAATCGCTGCACGTATGGCGGAGCTGGAACAGGCCATTCGCAACAATCCGGACGATGCCGCGGCGACTATCGAGTTATTGCGGCTAAGTGTGAATGTGAACCGGCGTCCGCACGTCGTGCGACCGCTGCTGCAGCAGGCCAGGCGGCTTGCACCGGACGACCCTGCGCCTTACCGCTACTCGGCTATCTACAATGTCACCGCCTTTTTCCAGTACGAAACGGCGCTGGAGGACACGCAGCGCGTCATTGAGCTGCTGCCCGAAGATGTGTTCGGTCACGATATGAAAGGCTTTCTACTCTATCGGCTGGGCAGGTATGCCGACTCAATCGATGCACTGGAGAAGGCCTTGGCACTCGATGCTGATGACGGCTACGCCTACAGCATCATGGCTCGCGACTACGCGATGCTGGCCCGGCAGGCAAGCGGACGCGACAAGGAGAGGCTCAGCGACAGGGCCCGGGCGATGCGCGCCCGTGCGCGGCAAGTGACAGCCCCGGACATCCAACGGCTGGCATGGCTGGATAGATGGCTGCACAGGAGGATATGAGCGCGGCAACTGCATCGGCAGGGTGTTTTCGAGCGGCCGCGCTGTAACCGCATCGCAGGGCAAACTGAGTAAACCAAGGCGTGCCGGCGGCTGCGGCCCGCGCGTGTGCAGACCCGTGCCACCACGCAGTGTATCGCTCAACCGCCCTCCAGCGGTAGCCAGGGGTGGCGCCGCTCAGGCCCATGCGCAACGTGAAAGGCCGGTCGCGCTGCGCCCCTGCAATTCTGACAACGTGCGACCGGCATCGCCCGCCGAAGGGACGCCTGTCGCGGGAACGCCCGGTCCCGGATCGCCGCCGCAGGGGCCCCTGCCGCAGGATCGCCTGCCGCAATAATTGGGCATATTACAAGGCAATCGCGACGATTCATGGGCACACTACAGCCATGACAAGCTTGCAACGTAACCCGGCACTGGATGTCCTGGTGTTCCTCTTTCCCCTGGCGGTCTACCTGGTCACCTGCGCGCCCGGTATCGGTTTCGGCGACACCGCCATCATCATCGACAACATCTACAACCTGCGCCTCAACTCGCAGGTCAATACGCACCCGCTGTCGGTGCTCGTCGGCCAGCTGTTCCTCGCGCTGCCCTTCGACAGCATCGCCTACAAGGCGAACCTGATGTCGGTGTTCGCCGGCAGCGTGTCGGTGTTCCTGCTGTACAAGGCCCTGTGCTACGCCCTCGACCAGCGCCTGGTACCGGCGCTGGCGGCGGGCCTGTTTACCTTCAGCAAGTCGATGTGGTGGCACAGCACCGTGGTGGAGAACTACGCCGTGAGCAGCGTGGTCACCGGCTTCGCGCTGATTGCCTTTGTCAGGCTGTGGCGCAGCGGCAACGGCAACTGGCTGAAGCTGCTGTTTTTCCTGGTGGGGCTGGGATTCTACAACCACGTGCAGTTCGGCTTCATGGGCATGGGGGTCGGCGTCGCCTTCCTGCTGCACCTGCGCAGGGAGCGGGCGCCGCTGCGCTTATTCCTGCACTGTGGCATCGCCCTGCTGGTCGGCCTGGCGCCGTGGATTGCCACGGTACTGCACGATTACAGTCAGTCGGGGGACCTCGCCCTGACCCTCAAGATGGCCACCGTGGGCGTGTTCGGCGGCACCATGTTTTCCGTCAGCTTCCTGCAGGGCCTGCAGGACACCGCCTTCGTCTACTTCCTGGAATACCCCCACCTGTTCCTGCCGGTGCCGTTCATCGGCATCTACTTCGCGGGAAGGAGGATGGGCTGGGCCAGCCCTGCCTTCTGGGGCGTGTTTACCTATGTCTTCGGCAACTCCGCCTTCTTCGCCTACTACAGCACGTGGGATCGCTTCGCCTTCCTGTTGCAGTCCTTCATGCTGCTGACCTTCTTCGGCGCGTTCGCCCTGGCGAGCCTGTTCGAGTACCTGGACGGCAGGCGGCAGGTGATTGCCAGGCACGTAGTCACCGCGCTGCTGGTCGGCTGTATGGC
>JAWVYG010000578.1:0-2955 GCA_033722815.1 Halioglobus sp. | reverse complement strand
GCGAAGAAGAAGGCCGCGCCCAAGCGCAAGGCAGCCGTGAAGAGAAAGGCGGCGCCCAAGCGTAAGGCGGCAGCTAAGAAGAAGGCCGCGCCCAAGCGCAAAGCCGCGGCACGTCGCTAACTGACCGGTACCCCGGCCCCGGGGCGGCTCGCCCCGGGTATTTTTGGCAGGGTGCCCCGGCACCCCGGCCTCACCGATAGATCCCGCCAACGACAGTCGGCGACAGGATTTTTGGCCCCAGTCGACCTCGCCGGCAACGGGGAGGTTCATTACAGTGACTACCCGGCATACGCTGGCACGCCGTCCGCGCCAGCCGGCAGGCTGCGGGTGAACGCCCGATAGCTCTCCACGCGGGAGAAAAGCAGCGTGCGGGTGCTATATTCATTGCAGTGATCACCGGGCGGCGCAAGCGCACCGTACCGCGCGCCAGATCCGGGAGATCGTTGCCAATGTTCCGGGTGGTAGCGCTAGCCACCGTGACATGACTGAGGCCACTGACGCATGAACAAGAGTGTTGCCATCCACGGCCTGTTTGCGCTGGCAGCGGCATTGCTGGCGTCCTGTGGCGAGCCCCAGGGCCGTGGAGAGATAGCGGGGAAGGCGTTGCCCGAGCCGGTGGTCGCAGAGCGCGAGCGCAGGCAGCGCGAGCCCGCCGCGGGATTCGCGGCCGACAAGCAGATCCTGTTCGGCGACCTGCATGTGCATACCTCCTTCTCACCCGACGCCTTCATCATGTCGGTACCCCTGATGGGCGGCAGTGGCCTGCACCCGCCGGCTGATGCCTGTGACTTTGCACGCTACTGCGCCAGCCTCGATTTCTGGTCCATCAACGACCACGCGGAAGGGATATCGCCGCGGCGCTGGCGGGAGACGCGCGAGAGCATCCGTGAGTGTAACGCCGTGTCCGGCGACCCGGACAACCCGGACATGGTGTCCTTCCTCGGCTGGGAGTGGAGCCAGGTGGACCTCAAGCCGGAAAAGCACTACGGCCACAAGAACGTCGTGTTCCTGGACACGGAGGATGATGCCGTTCCCGTCAGGGCCATCGCCGCGCCGCGCGACCAGCTGGGCAGTGCGCCGATGGGCCGCGGCGCGCAGTTGATGATGTCCCTGATGGACTTCGAGAACAGGGAGTTCTACTGGGGTATCCAGGGCTACTACGACGAGATCGCGGACGCGCCGGAGTGCCCCAGGTGAGTGGATACGCGTGTGCTCCCCGCCGACTGCCGCGAGATCGCCGCCGATCCGCGTGAACTGTTCGCGAAACTGGACCAATGGAACTTCGACAGCATCGACATTCCCCACGGCAACGCCTGGGGCATGAACACGCCGCCCACGACGAGCTTCGACAAGCAACTCAACCGCGAGCAGCATGACCCGAAGCGCCAGATCCTGTTCGAGGTCTACTCCGGCCACGGCAATTCCGAGGAATACCGCGACTGGCGCGCGACCGTGCGCGATGACAGCGGCGCGCTGGCCTGCCCCGAGCCGAGCGACAACTACCTGCCGTGCTGCTGGCGCGCCGGGGAGATCATTCACGAGCGCTGCACCGGCGCGGGCCTGGACGCCGCCGAGTGCGCCCTGCGCCAGAAGCAGGCGCGGCAGCACTACGTCGACGCGGGCATTTCCGGGCATCTCACCGTGCCCGGCCAGAAGGTGGAGGACTGGCTGGACTGCGGCACCTGTCCGGATTGCTTCAACGAGCCCATGGACCATCGCCCCATGGCGACGGCGCAGTACGCGCTGGCGATTACCGATTTCACGCGCCCGGAGGATCCACTGAACTACCGCTTTGGCCTGATCGGTTCCAGTGACAACCATCGCGGCCAGCCCGGTACCGGCTACAAGGAGGTGAAGCGCAAGTTCATGACCGAGGCCTTCGGCGCGAACAACCCGCGCATGGCGCGGCGGGCCGGTGGTGACGACCGCGACCCGGTCCCCTACTCGGTCGAGGCGGATTCCAGTGTGGGGCTGGTCAACCTGCGCAACATGGAAAGGCAGAATTCCTTCTGGCTTACCGGCGGACTCGTGGCGGTACACAGCGCCGGCCGCGACCGCGAGGCCATCTGGGACGGCCTGCTGCGCAAGGAAGTCTACGCGACCTCGGGGGACAGGATCCTGCTGTGGTTTGACATGCTGCGCGATGATGGCCGCGTGCCGATGGGTGCCGAGGTGTCCTCCGCACAGGCGCCCAGGTTCCGTGTCGGCGCGGTGGGTGCATTCAGGCAAAAGCCGGGGTGCCCCGACCACGCACGCAGCGGCCTGGGGCAGGCGCGGGTCGAGTCCCTGTGCGGCGGGGAGTGCTACAACCCCTCCGATGAGCGGCTGCTGATCGATCGCATCGAGATAGTGCGCATCCGGCCGCAGACCCATCCGCAGGAGCCCGTGGGAGACCTCGTCGAGGACCCCTGGCGGGTGTTCAGCTGCACGGGTGATCCCGCCGGCTGTGAAATCGAGTTCAGCGACGACGACTTCGTCGCGGGACAGCGCGAGAGCATCTACTACGCGCGGGCCATCCAGGAGCCGACAAAAATGATCAACGCGGCGAACGTGCGCTGCGAATACTCCGAGAGCGGCGATTGCATCTCCGTCAATCCCTGCTTCGGCGATTACCGTACGGATGAGAGTGAAGACTGCCTGGCGCAGGAGCAGCAACGCGCCTGGTCATCGCCGATCTTTGTCGCTTACCAGCCCGGGCCGGTAAGCATGGAAAAAGAGGAATCGAAATGAGCACACGACAAGGGCGCCCGCAACAACAGCGTGGCGCGATAGGCAAGGGGCTGTTGGCGCTATTGGCCGTCGTGGCCGCCGGCGCGGTGTGGCTGCTGCTCGACGGCGACGCGGGCAAGGAGCTGAAGAAGCAGGCCCAGTTGAAAACCATGGAGGTGATCGGCGAGGCCGCGGCGAACCGGCTGGATTTCGGCGAACAGGGTGAGGGCACCCACGGCAGCGCCG
>JAWVYG010000577.1:0-2956 GCA_033722815.1 Halioglobus sp. | reverse complement strand
TACGAGAGGAAGCCAGAACATGATCAAGAGAATAACCTGGCACCTGCTGATCACGCTGTTTGCCGCCGCGCTGTGCCTGTCCCCGGCGCGGGACGCCGACAAGCCCAACATCATGGTGATCTGGGGCGATGATATCGGTTACTGGAACATCAGCCGCTACAGCCTCGGCATGATGGGCTATCCCACGCCGAACATCGACCGCATCGCCAGCGAGGGCATGATCTTTACCGACTATTACGGCGAGCAGAGCTGCACCGCCGGGCGCTCGGCGTTTATTACCGGGCAGCACCCGGTGCGCACCGGCCTGACCAAGGTCGGCATCCCCGGCTCGCCGCTGGGCATACAGCCCGAGGACCCGACGCTGGCGGAGCTGCTCAAGCCCCACGGCTACGCCACCGGGCAGTTCGGCAAGAATCACCTGGGCGACCGCGACGAATTCCTGCCTACCAACCACGGCTTCGACGAGTTCTTCGGCAACCTCTACCACCTCAATGCCGAGGAGGCGCCGGAAGACCCCGACTACCCGAAGAATCCCGCCTACCGCAAGCAGTTCGGGCCGCGCGGGGTCATTCGCAGTTTCGCCGATGGCAAGATCGAGGACTCGGGACCGCTGACGCGCAAGAGGATGGAGACCATCGACGAGGAGTTCCTCGCCGCGACGCTGAAGTTCATTGACCGCGCCCACGCCGACAACAAGCCCTTCTTCGTCTGGTTCAACACCACGCGCATGCACTACTACACCCACGTCAAGGAGGCGCAGCGGGGCGCCTCGGGCCAGGGCTTCTACAACGACGGCATGGTGGAGCACGACGGCCACGTCGGCCAGCTGCTGGACAAGCTCGACGAACTGGGCGTGGCCGACAACACCATCGTGATCTATTCCACCGACAATGGCCCGCATTACAACCAGTGGCCGGACGCCGCGATTTCACCCTTCCGCGGCGAGAAGAATACCAACTGGGAGGGCGGCTTCCGCGTGCCTGCGCTGGCGCGCTGGCCCGGTAACATCGCGCCCGGCTCGATCAGCAACCAGCTCATGTCGCACCTGGACTGGGTGCCGACGCTGATGGCGGCGGTGGGCGAGCCGGACATAGGTGCCCAGTTGAAAAAGGGCAAGGCGGTGGGCGGCAAGACGTTCAAGGTCCACCTGGACGGCCACAACTTCCTGCCTTTCCTGACCGGCGCGCAGAAGGTTGCGCCGCGGCGCGAGTTCTTCTACTTCAGCGACGATGGCCTGCTCACCGCGGCGCGCGTCGGCGACTGGAAGCTGGTCTTTGCCGAGCAGCGCGCGCAGCGCTTCGACGTGTGGCGCGATCCATTCGTAACGCTGCGCATACCGAAAGTGTTCCACCTGCGGCGCGATCCCTTCGAGCGCGCCGATACCGACTCCAACAGCTACAACCTGTGGTGGGACAAGAAGGTCGCCTCCGTGGGCATGCTGGGTATGGGTGCGGTGACACGCTTTGTCGCCAGCCTGGCGCAGTTCCCGCCGCGCCAGCGGCCGGGCACCTTCACGGTGGACCAGGTCATGGAGGCGGTTTACCAGACGAAGAAAGCGCAACAGTAAGCCAACGATTGAACAGGGAGACAGAACAATGATCAATGAATCCATGAGTATCCTGCGCGACGATGACCGCGAGTGGCTGCGCATCCCGCTGCCCGGTGCCGAGGGCGTCTTTGTGAAAGTCCTGAAGGCGGACGAGGAGATGGACCGCGTGGTGGTCAAGATCCTCTTCGAGCCGGGTAGCAGTATGCCGCGGCACATCCACCACTGCCGCGCCATCGCCTACACGGTCAGCGGCAGCTGGGCCTACGACGAGGGCAGTTTCGGGCCGGGAGAAGTCGCCTGGGAGGACGAGGGCAACGACCACACGCCCTGGAGCGACGACGGCGCCGAACTGTTTATCGTATTCGATGGCAAGGACGGCAAGTACCTCGACAACATCCTCGCCGACGGTACTATCGTCAGGCTCGACATGCCGTTCCTGAAGGCCTTCGAGGGCCTGACCCAGGCCGAAGCCGACCAGGTGGACGTCATGTCGCTGGTCGAGATCGTCGCGCCGGCCGCCTGATGTCGCCTCCACTGTGCCAGGTGGCGATGAGCGTCACCGACCTGCCACGCACCCACCGCTGGTACCGCGAGGTATTCGGTTACCGCAGCGCGTTCGGCACCAACGCGTTCCACGGCTTCCTCGCCGAGCGGGTGCAGGGCGTGGCGGGGGCCGCCAGCAGCTGCTGGTGGCTATGCGATGGCCAGCCGTTCTTCCAGCTGGAACTGTTCGCCTTCTACCGCCCCGAGGTGCGCGCGCTGCCGCCGGACTGGTCGCCGCGGGACATAGGCTACAGCACGCTGCTGCTGTACGTGGCGAACTTCGACGAGGTGCTGGAAAGACTCGAGAAACAGGGCGGCGCAGCGTCGGGCCCCGTGCAGGGCAACGCCGGGGAGCGCCGCGTCTGCGTGCGCGATCCCGAGGGCGTCCTGCTCGAACTGTTCGAGCGCGACCCCCTGCAGGATCAGCGCGAACTCGACGATCCGGGTACCCCGGTGGTGACGCTTGGTGTGGCGCTGTCGGTGCCGGACCTGGCGCAGGCGCTGAACTCGTTTCGCGAGTTGCTGGAACTGGAGGACGCCGGGTTCGACCTGCACGATGCCAGTCACGAGGCGCTGTGGGGGTTGGAGGGTGCGCGCAGCGAGCGCCACCTGCTGCGCGCGGGGCAGTCGCTGGTGGAGCTCGTGCAGTACCGCGAGCCGGCGCCGCGAGCGCAGCCCGACGACTACCGCATCAGCGACCAGGGCCTGCTCAACATCGCGCTGGGTTACCGCCACCGGGCCGACTTCCGGCGCGCCCATCGCCGCGCGCTGGATGGCGGGATGCACCCGAACTGGCGGCCGCTGGACCTCGGTGCGTGGAAAGTGGTGTACGTGAATGACCCGGCCAATTTCAGCGTGGAGATG
>JAWVYG010000576.1:0-2960 GCA_033722815.1 Halioglobus sp. | reverse complement strand
GGTTGTCGAGGGGGGCGTTCATTGTATCCTCCAGTGTTGACTATGGGTTTGGAACGGCAGTGTTTCTTGTTGCCGGCATTGTTGCTACGGGCGCGGTTGCACGGCGGACCGGCAGTGTCCAGGTTCTGTTCCGATTCAGCTCAATCCCTGGGCGTTTTCTTGCCAATGCGACGCAGGGCCGCTGCCTGGGCGTTCTTGCCATTGCGCAGCAGTGTTTTTCTGCAAATATGCAGTGACCGGGTATCTTCGCCGATGCTGGCGGAATGCCTTTGGCTGATCCTGTAGGAGGCCAGGGCTTTTTCCAGATTGGTCATGACCATGCTCTCCGTGCTATTGCCGGTTCGTTCTCCCGGGTGTTCTCGGGCAGAGTTGATCGGCGGTCCGGCCTGTTCCCGGGGCCTCTGCCGGCGGGAGTGCGCTTCTTGCAAGGTTTCCTTGTGGCCGATGACTGCAGCAGCGCGCGGTTGAGTGCGCTCACGGTTTCCTCGATGCGTTCACGCGGGCACAGGCGGCCCTGCGCGCTGATGGGGCTGGTAGCGAAGCTACTCACGAGTCCTCCTCTTTTGGGTGGGTTCCACTACTCTATTGCAATCCGCATGCCAGGGGCCGGCTTTTTGTTGGATATCTTTCTAACCATCTGTTTTTCATATAAAAAAGCCGCCTCAGCCGGTGCGTGCGTCAGGTGTTCTCGAGATGCTCGCGCCACCGAAAATTGCAGTTTGTGCAAAATAGTGCAGATTAGTGTAGCCTGACCGCAATCCGGCGGCACAGATCGAAGCGAGGTGATGGGCACGTTGTCCCAAACGGCATTGGTACTTGGCGGCGACGGCGACCCTGCGCTGATCAGTTCTCTCGAGGGCGCGGGGTTTGTTGTCGAACTGGCGGCTGATGCGCTGTTAATGACTGACCCGGCGGAACTGGCGCGCATGGCGCCGGTGCTCCTGGTGGCGAACGCGAAACGTCTGCAGGACGATTTCGCAGCCGTCTCCCGTTTGGGAGATGCCATGGGCTGTGAAGTGATTCTGGTGGGCGACCATGTTTCCCAGGCGCAGTTTTCCGACCTGGTGGAGCGGGGCGCGGCCATGTACCTGCGGCAGCCCGTGGACGAGGCGTTTTTCACGGAACTGCTGAAAGACATCTACCAGGATGCGGAGGCGGCCGCGCGCAAGGGGCGAAGGCAGCAGCAGCCGGTGGCGATGGACCAGTTCGGGCCGATTTACGGCAGCTCGGCTCCCATGCAGGACATGTATCGTTTTCTTCGCAAGGCGGCAGGAAGTGAGGCCGTGTTGTGCATACACGGCGAAAGCGGCACGGGCAAGGAGCTTGTCGCCCGGGCCGTGCACGCCTACTCTGCGCATGGCAACGAGCCTTTCGAGGCTATCAACTGCGCGGCGATCCCTACCGAACTGGTAGAGAGCGAACTGTTCGGTCACGAAAAGGGCAGTTTCAGCGGGGCAGTGGCGGAACACCTGGGTATATTCGAGCGTGTGGGGCGAGGCACGCTGTTGCTGGACGAGGTTACCGAGATGCCGCATAACATCCAGGTGAAATTGCTGCGCGTGCTCGAAACCGGCCAGTTCCGCAGGGTCGGCGGCGAAGTTGACCTGAGCTACCACGCGCGGGTGATTGCGGCGACGAACCGCGATCCGCATGAGGCAGTACGAGGCGGCCACCTGCGGGAGGACCTGTTCTACAGGCTGAGCCAGCTCGAGGTCAGCGTACCGCCCCTGCGTGCGCGTGGGCGAGACATCGTGGACCTGTCGCGGCTATTTGTCGCGCGCTTCGACCAGGAGAATGACCGGCGGCTCAAGTTGAGAAAGGACGCGGAAGAACTCCTCATGAAATACCACTGGCCGGGCAATGTGCGGCAGTTGTGGAATGTTATACAGAAGGCCTGCACCACTTGCCGTAGCGACATTCGGGCGGCGGACCTGCCGCTCGGGCAGCAGGGTAGCGCGACCGTCGATGATCGTGGCAGCATCGCCGTGCCTGTCGATAGTTCCCTGCGCGACGCCGAGGAACTCCTGATCAAATCCTGTCTTGCCCGTTCAGGGGGTGACAAGCAGCGCGCGGCCGATCAACTGGGAATAAGCCTGCGAACGCTGTATTCGCGCCTGGAGCGCTACGGGGGTTAGCGGCTGGTTGATAAGTGGGAGAAGCGTTATCTCGACATTACCCGACTGGGTGTGCGAGCCCTGGAGTGAGGCATGCTCTGATCCGCCTCGTGCTGCTTGAGGATCGAAATGATCTGCTCCGCGGTGTAGCGCTTGCGCTTCATGTCGAGATCTTCTTGCTAAAAAACTGATGGAAATCCCACAGCCTGCATGGCTCGAATCACGGGAATGCGGTCACTCCCAATGAGCTTTTCCGCAGGTTGTAAGTAGCACCATGCTGAACTACCGTTATGGGAGTACTTTCCCGGGCTGGTTGGCGGCTCCGGATACGAATGTCTGACAGTGCTGAGTTAGTAGCAAAAATGGACGAACCTACTCACGCGAAAGTGGACATGAGGATGGGCGATGATTGTTTGGCGAGTATTGAGGAACCTGTCGCTGGTGTTTTTTCTGGTGACAGTCACAGGCTGTAAATTAGCCGTAATCGTTGTCGAGGGTGGCGAGGTACAGTCGGTAGCCTCGGGAACCTGCCTTGCTGGCGCTATCTGCATTCACGAAATAGTGGCAGACGATTTCAGCGAGACATTCACAGCGGTACCGCAGCCAGGATGGGAATTCGTTCGCTGGAACTCAGGCGGGGATTTTTTCTGTAAAGACAGCACAAACACGTCGTGCACGCTTTCCAATGAGGGTACCGCGGCGATTCCGGCCATCGCGGCGATCATCGCCTCCGAGGCCACTTATTACATAATGCCCATATTCCAACAGGTGTCGCTCCCGATTACCGATACCGTTTTTGCCGACGGTAGGGAATGGGCACAACCCGTTCTATTCCTTGGTGTGCCG
>JAWVYG010000575.1:0-2960 GCA_033722815.1 Halioglobus sp. | reverse complement strand
TACAATGTCACCGGAATACATCCCTGTGCAGGATCGACTTGCAGGTCGTCACAGGCTTATCAACCCACGTCCTGCTCAGTAAACTGCATGTTTGCAGCACCCCACTTCGCGCCCGGCAACTGCACGTTGTCCGTCGTGATAAAACGCTCGAACTCCGGCGCCGGCATTGGCCTGGCGACAAAGAAGCCCTGGGCTTCCTCACAACCGTGCTGCAGCAGGAAGGCCAGGTGCTCGGTGCGCTCCACACCCTCGGCGATAACCTCCAGGCCCATGCGGTGGGACATCGCGATAATCGACGAGGCGATCTCCGCGCTCTCCCTGCATTCGTGAATGTCCGAGATGAACGACTGGTCGATCTTCACCCGGTCGACGGGGAAGTCCTTCAGGTAGGTGAGGGATGAATAGCCGGTACCGAAGTCATCGATGGCGATCTCAACGCCAATGGACTTCAGCGTATGCAGAATCTCGAGCGCATGGTTGTGGTCAGACAGCAGTGCGGTTTCCGTCAACTCCAGCTCCAGCGACGCGGCCGGCAGGCCGGACTGCGAGAGCGCTCCGCGCACCACGGCGGGCAGGTCCGGGGTATTGAGCTGCAGCGCCGAGATGTTTACCGCGACGCGCAGGTCAAGACCGTGGCGCGTGCGCCAGCCCTGCGCCGTCACGCAGGCCTGCTGCAGGATCCAGTTACTGATGGGGACGATCAGGCCCTCGCTCTCGGCCAGCGGGATGAATTCCGCCGGCGAAATATTGCCCAGGGACGCGTGCGGCCAGCGCACCAGGGTTTCCACGCCGACGATACGCCTCGAATGCAGGCATATCTGCGGCTGGTAAACGCAATTGAGCTGCTCCTTCCAGGTGGAGCTGCGCAGCGCCTGGATGATCGTACTGCGCTTGCTCACGTCCTCGCGTAGCTCGCTGGAGAAGGCGTGGTAGCTGCAGCGGTCGTCCTTGCGCGCCCAGTGCATTGCGGTGTAGGCGTTGTCGATCAGCGCCTGCACGCTGTCGCCGCTGCCGGGATAGTGACTGCCGCCGATGTTGGGCACGATATCGACCAGGTGGCCGTCGATAGTAAAACTGCGCAGCAGGGACTGTACGGCCCGCGCCGCGATTCGCTCCATGTTCTGCAGCACTGGCCGCTGTTCCACCACGACTGCGAATTCCGCCCCGTCCAGGCGATAGCGCTGCTGCGACCCGGGCAGAATACCCGCCAAACGGTCGGCGATCTGCCGGTGCAGGTCGTCGTTGCCGCGAATCCCTGCCAGGTCGATCACACTGCGGTGCCGGCCCATCGAAATGACGAGGATGCCAAATTCTGCCGGTTCATCGACCGGCCCCTCCAGCAGCTCGTGCAGCTTGCGCTCGAAACCGGGTCGATTGGGCAGCCCCGTGACATCGTCGAACAGTCTGGCCCGTTGCAGTTGCCGACCAAGCCGCTGGGACAGCTGCCATACGCGGCCCAGGTCAAGCCAACTCCAGCTGACGTACAACACCGAGGCGAGCGCCAGCGCCATGGAGGGCCCCAGCCAGAGTTGCAGGAAATACAGGCTTGCGAGCGAAGCAGACACCGCACCAAACGCGGTGAGAATAAAGCCCGGCAGCGCGAGCCGCGGGCGGATCCACAGCCACAGCGCCAGCGGCAGCAACAGCAGCGCGGTGAACAACGCACGCTGTAGCGGTTGTGCCTCCTGCAGTGCGCGCCCGTCAAGCAGCGTGGCTGCAACATTGGCGTTGACCTCCACACCCGACATCAGGCTGTGGCCGGAGGACTGCGGCGTCGACAGGTAATCGCCCATACCGGCGGCGTCAGCACCGACCAGCACGATACGGCCGCGCAGCAGCGCCGGATCCACTGCGCCGTGCAGTACATCGGCGTAGGAGACCCTGTCGAAATTGCCCGGCGCACCCGTATAGGCAATCAGTGTGGGATTATCTCGGGACCAGACCGGAGGCTTTCGTCCGCTCGGCAACTCCAACTCGGCGGTTTGCGCCACGGGAATATCACCCGCCACCTGCAATAACGCCAGGCCGAAAGCGGACCAGCGCGGCTGGTTGAGACCAGCCTTGAGGAAAACGCGACGCACCAGGCCGTCGCGATCCAGCTCCAGGTCGACATGGCCGATCGCAGCCGCGCCCTGTGCGAACGGCGCCTCCGGCGCCACCTCCGTAATGCCCTGTGTTCCCGCTTCCGGCGCCAGAGCCAGCACCACGCGGCCACTGTCCGCGATCGCCCGCGCCAGCTGCGCATCGCCATCGGGGTCGGTGCTGTCAGCGCCGGCGAACAGGATATCCATGCCGACGGCAGCCGCTCCCGCGGCGGTCAGTTTGTCTATGAGTTCGGCATGGACACGCCGCGGCCAGGGCCAGCGGCCGATCTCGCGCAAACTCCGGTCATCGATGGCGACAACCAGGAACCTGTCACCGGGGTCGCGTTCGTGAACCCTGACCAGCGCATCGTAGAAGAGGTTGTCCAGACGCTGAAGTGAACCGTTGCCCGATCCCAGCCACACCGTGAGCACCAGCGACAGGCCGACCAGGGCCTTACGCGGCCAGTCCCCTTGCAGCAAATCCGCCAGGGAAACGTTATCCGAACGGGTCGCCGGGAGCACCTGTACGGAGCTTCCCGAAGCGTCACGGCTGTCGTCGTTTGTGCTCGCTGACAACGATCACGGTCTCCCACTGTTGTGAGACGTGAACCTGTCGCGCTACCTGTTACAGGCCCGGCCGCCTCGGCGCGCGCCAGGCGTGCCGCGAAAGCAGTGCCAGAAACCGGATAGTTGCCCCTGCGCCGTCGCGATCACGCACCCCGCGTACAGCAAGGCCGCACGATGTCCTTCGAAGCGGCCGATCCACGTCCTTTGTCCCGCCTGTCAAGTTACAGCGCACCGACAGGGCCAGCCACCGCCATGCGGGCAAACTGTGCGCACCCGCACAGTATTTCTCGACTTTTTGCGTAAAACCCG
>JAWVYG010000574.1:0-2971 GCA_033722815.1 Halioglobus sp. | reverse complement strand
GCCGCCATTGCCAATGTACCAGACAGTCCCCGGGGGCGGCTCCCGCAGGAATCTGCTGGCGTGGCTGGAGCGGGGCTCACCCGCGCCGACAGTTTCCACGCGGTCCAGGTCATCCAGCGGCAGGCGCGCCAGGCCCGCCCCGGTGGCGACCCACAGGTACCCGGCCGCGGTGTCAAACCACAAATCCTGAACCCCGCCGGCAGGCAAGCCGTTAGCCCGCCCCCAGACCCGTTGCTCGGCATTGGCGGGGTCGACGCGCAACAGCCCGCCGGCGGTGCCCAGCCAGAGAATCCCCGGCGTGCGGGGGTCGGCCACGATGTCGTTTACCTGTCCAAAGCTGCTGTGCACGCGGTAAGGTGCCGGTTCACCGCGGCGCCAGGGCAGGCTGATCGTCTCTCCTGCATCGGCGAGTTCCTCGGCCGTGTCGTGGCGCGCCGCCAGTGCCAGGCGCAGCTCGCGTTCGATATCCAGGTAGCCTTTGTTAATCGCATCCTGTAGTAGCGTCTGTCCCTCAGCAGTGCGCACCGCCGGGTCAGCGCCCGCCGCCAGCAGCGCTTTCACTGACTGAATCCTGCCTCTGGTCGACGCCTCGGCCAGTGCCGTGGTGCCGCGGCTGTTGATTGTATCGACCGGCACATCGGCCTGGAGGAATTGCCCCAACAGATCGAGCCGGGTATAGCGGGCAAAGTCGCTCAGGGTGTCGCCCAGGGCGCGGCGATCGCGGCAGAGAATGTCGAGGTCAGCGCCCGCGTCTATCAGTTTCAGCGCAGCCGGCCATTGTTTTTCGCGCAGGGCTGCGAGCAGTGGCGCGCCGCAGCCGGCAATATTCATGGGCTCGTCATTTGCCAGCAACACTTCAATGACATCGAGGTGACCTTCCGCTGCAGCCACGGAGAGGGTTGAGCTCAGGCCCCGATAGCGGGTCTCGCGCAGCACGCCGCCGTCGATAAAGGCACCTACCTTCTTCGCATCGCCCGCCTTCACGGCCTGCAGATACTCGCTGAACGGGTAGGCGTAGGCGGTCCGCTCCTCGATTATTCCGAGCAGACGCAGCATATCGCGCAGCCTCGTATTCTCCGGTGACAGCAAGTGGTAGGCCTGGCGGTAAATTTCGTGGACTGACGGAACATAGCGGGCCATGTCGCGTTGCTCCGCCTTCGACAACGCATTCAGCCACAACAGGGTGTCGGATAGATGGTTATACACTTCACCTTGGGGCCAGGGGTTGCCAGTATCCCGCTTGACGTTGTCGTCCGGGCCGGCCGCTATAACCCTTTGCATGTCCTTGAGCTTGATCGGCTCGAGTTTCTGCAACAGGACATCGGCCAGTTCCACTCGCTCGGTCTGGTAGCGCGGGTGACGCACATACAGGTAGCAGTGCTCGGTGGTTGGAAAGGTCAGCGACCCGATAAAGGCAAAACGCCCGTCCGGCCCAACCCGGGTGTGCTCCGAGTCCGTGGTTATATCACCGTGCAGACCGGGACCGCGACAACGCAGAAAGACGACGGCATCGCCCGCCTCCTCGGCCCTTTCGAGTTCGATACGCCCGAACACCGGGCCCTGGAATACGCTGCCGCAGCTGACAAACAGCGCGGGAAATAGCAGGCACAGGCACAACAGACGACGCCTGCGGGGCGTCAAGTGTGAATACGTGTCGCGAAAGTTAATCAAACTAGGGTCCGGCGATGTACTTGCGGTTAACGCGCAACGCCATGTTGCTGACCCCGATCAGCGCAAGGCCCATGAAAACAAGCGCGACCGGCCAGCCAGTGGAATCCACAAAATACTCAGCGGTGAAATAACCCAGGTAGCCGATCATCGCCAGTGTACTGACGAACAAGAGCGTCCGGCTCCTGGCCACCGTGCTGAGGTAGATCATGAAGGCTGTGAGCCCCAGATAGACCAGGTGAAACGGCGTGCCCTCAATCAGCTCGAATACGCCCCAGAGAAATGCCGCACCGCCGACAAAAAACCAGAACGGCGTGATGCCACGCTGACTGGTCTTGTCGATACCAAAGCTGAGCAGCAGCAGGGACAGTCCGACGATTGTGACATTGACCTCTTCATCCACCTCGATCAGGTCAAACGCGTTGCCGAAGGTCAGGGTGCCGAAGAACAGCGCGACAAACAGCAGTACAGGGAGTTGAAAGCGGGTATACACCAACAGTTGCTGCATCAACATCACGGTCGTGGTGGCCAGTAAAGCGTGTTGAGGATCGCCACCGGAGCCGAGTTCGTCGAAGGCCACCATGATGCCGGTGGGTTGCAACCAGGCAGCGATGAGAAACAGCGGCGTCGCAGCGCTGGCAAACCTGTCGTGATCCAGCAGCAGGATCGCGATGACCAGCGCCACAACCCCCGTACCCAGGGTGATAATGATGCGCGCGGCGCTGTTCATGTCTTCCCAGAACATGCCGATATAGACGATCACCCCGGCAAATACAAAGATCCCGCCAATGAAGGCCAACAGGCGCCGGATGATACTGCCCCCAGGGACACCTTCCCCGCCTGTTGACGTATTCAGGGCCGCGGCAATGTCCGAGGCTGAGAGCCCGTTAAGGCGCGCAATCTCGACAATTTCATCGAGAGCTGCATCCTTAGCGCTCACGATTCCTCGCCTTCCACTACCCAGCCGAGAAACCGCAGACTGCCCTGGTAGTTGTGGCCATGCGTCGGAATTCTTATCGCGCGATTGCCATTCTTTATGATGCCGCGGTAGCGGTACCCGCCATCGAAGAAAAAGAAACCCCCACCGCTATAGCTGGCGTCGAACCTGTAGTTGTCAGGGGCGAGACTGCTGGTGCTCAGTTTGTAGTCCTTCGCTTCCGGTATATCCAGTGTTTGGCCGTCCTTCAGCTCGCCCGGTATATCCAGGCTGATCTCGTGGCTGCCGCCTGAACTGACGTCAAAGTAGTAGATGCGCGGGGTATTGCGGTAATTACTTTGATTGTCGCTGTGGAACGTGGCGCGT
>JAWVYG010000573.1:0-2973 GCA_033722815.1 Halioglobus sp. | reverse complement strand
GCCCTTCGGCGGCGGGCAGGGCGTGTACATGCGCTTTTTGAGCAAGGCGCTCGTCGACGCCGGTCACAGCGTCGACGTCATCTCCGGCCCGCCCTACCCGCATCTCGATCCTCGCGTGCATTTGATCAAGCTGCCCAGCCTCGACCTGTTCCAGAACGGACTGTTGTCGCTGCGCCCGCGCCACCTGACGTCCTACAGTAATATCGTCGAGTGGTTCAGCAAGTTGACCGGCGGCTTCGCCGAGCCCTATTCCTTCGGTCGTCGCGCGGCGAAGTTCCTGCGCAAGCACGGTGACCAGTACGACCTGATTCACGACAACCAGAGTCTCAGTTACGGCATGCTCGACATCCAGGACATGGGCCTGCCGCTGGTTAGCACGATCCACCACCCGATCACCAGCGACCTGCGCATCGCCCTGGCCGCCGCGCGCAACTGGCGGGAACGCCTGCTGATAAAGCGCTGGCACTCGTTCGTATACATGCAGAAGAAAGTGGTGAAGCGCCTGCGCAACATCGTCACGGTATCCGATTGCTCCCGCCAGGACATCGCGCGCGACTTCGGCCTGCAGCCTTCCAGCATTACCGTCGTGCACAACGGCATCTGCACCGACGAGTTCCGACCGATGCCTGACGTTACGCGCAGGACCAACCGGCTGATGACGATCTGTTCCGCGGACGCGCCGCTCAAGGGCCTGCGCTACCTGTTGCGCGCCTACGCGCGGCTGCTGGAAAAGTATCCCGACCTCGAGCTCTTGTGCATCAGCAAGCCGAATCCCGGCGGCGCCACCGAGAAACTGGTCAGGGAACTTGGCATCGAGAACAGGGTCCAATTTGTCAACGGAATCAGTACGCAGGAGATGGTACGTTACTATGCCGAGGCGACGATTTCCGTTTGTCCTTCAGTTTACGAAGGCTTTGGCTTGCCCGCTGGCGAAGCCATGGCCTGTGGTGTCCCCGTAATTTCAAGTGATGGCGGCGCACTGCCCGAAGTCGTTGGTGACGCGGGCGTGCTGTTCCCCGCCAAAGATGTCGATGCACTGGTCGCGGCAATAGACGAACTGCTGCAGGACCCGGCGCGCCGCGATGAACTCGGTGCGCGTGCCAAGCAGCGCATCGAGGAACATTTCAGCTGGCGCGTGTGCGCGCAGCAGATGACGGATTACTACCGGCAGGTATTGGCCAATGGTAACGGTTGATTTTGAGCACTTCCCCCTCGACGCGGGGGATGTCGTCCTCGACCTGGGTTGCGGCGAGGGGCGCCACGTGATTTCCGCGTACGTGGAGGCGGAGGTGCACGCAATCGGCGTGGACCTTTCGCTGCAGGATCTGGTCGCTACCCGCGAAAAGTTCGAGGAGTTCGTCGAGGACCAGGACAACCCCGCGAAGACCTTCGCACTGTCGTCTGCCAATGCGCTGCAGCTGCCGTTTGCCGACGACACCTTCGACAAGATCATCTGCAGCGAGGTGCTCGAGCACATTCCCGATTACCGCGCCGTACTGGCGGAAATCGAGCGCGTGCTCAAGCCGGGCGGCCTGTTTTGCGCCAGCGTGCCGCGGCGCTGGCCGGAAAAAATCTGCTGGGCGCTGAGCGAGGAGTACTACAACACGCCCGGCGGCCACATCCGCATCTTCCGCAGCCGCGAGCTGCGCTCGGATATCGAGACACTCGGCTTCAGCTACTACGCGCGGCACTGGGCCCATGCCCTGCATGTTCCCTTCTGGTGGCTGAAGTGCCTTTTCTGGGACAACCGCGAGGACAACTGGCTGATCCGCCTGTACCATCGCCTGCTGGTCTGGGATGCGGTGGATAACCCGGCCTTCACGCGCATCCTCGAACGAACGATGAACCCGCTCATGGGCAAGAGCGTTGTAATGTATTTTCGCAAGGAAGTGGCGTCATGAGTGGACTTTATCTCAGTCGCGGGCTGTTCCCGGAGGAATTCCTGCGTCCCACGGTGCAGTTCATCCTGGACTGCCAGCGCGAATCGGGTGAGATTCCCTGGTTCGACGGTGGCTACACCGATCCCTGGGATCACGTCGAGTCCGCCATGGGCCTGTCCATCGCCGGCGAGATCGAGGCAGCGGAGAAAGCCTACCGCTGGCTGGCCGGCCTGCAGTTGGACGACGGCAGCTGGTGGGCCTCCTACCGCGGCGAGACGATCGACAACACCACCCGCCGCGAGACCAACTTCGTCGCCTATGTCGCCACCGGCGTGTGGCACCACTACCTGATCACATCCAACGCTGACTTCCTGCGCGAAATGTGGCCGACCGTGGAGCGCGCGATCGAGTTCGTACTGTCGCTGCAGTCCGAGCACGGCGAGATAGACTGGGCGGTGAAGGCGGACGGCACGCCCAAGGGCGATGCCCTGGTCACCGGTTGCAGCTCCATCTACAAGAGCCTCGAGTGCGCCCACAACATCGCAGTCACTCTCGGCGAGAGCCGGCCGCATTGGCTGGTGTCGCGCGAGAAACTCGGCAATGCCCTGCGCAACAAGCCCGAGCGCTTCGATCGCACGTGGGAGAGCAAATCGCGCTACTCCATGGACTGGTTCTACCCGGTGATGACCGGCGTATACCAGGGCAAGGAGGCGCGTGCCCGCCTTGCCGCCCGCTGGGACGAGTTCGTGGAACCCCGGCTGGGCTGTCGCTGCGAGAAACAGGAGCCCTGGGTCACCGTGGCCGAGTCATGCGAACTGGTCATGGCGCTGCTGGCCGCGGGCGATCATGCCCGCGCGGTGGAGGTCTACAGCTGGCTGCAGCAGTGGCGCGACAGCGACGGCGCCTACTGGACAGGCTACCAGATGGTCGAGGACCTGCTGTGGCCGGACGAAAAGCCCACCTGGACTGCCGGCGCCATCCTGCTGGCCGCCGATGCCCTCACCGAGCACACCCCGGCCGCGAAACTGTTCTGCAGCGTGGAACTGCTCGACGCGGAATCTGCCGAAGCCGCCGACTCCCGCGAACGCCGCGT
>JAWVYG010000572.1:0-2975 GCA_033722815.1 Halioglobus sp. | reverse complement strand
GTCGAGGCGCAATTCCTGCGACAGGCTGTCCCCGGAATTCTGCTCATCCACCAGGTACAGCAGGTCCAGCTGCGAGCGGTCTGCGTCGACGCTGGTGGTGTACTCGTAGTCGTTCCAGGCCGTGATGGAGGTGAGCGAACCCCAGCCCAGCTCGTACTCGACATGCAGCGACACCAGGTCCGACTCCATCGTGAAGGCGTCCTGGAAGTTGGTGGCGATATCGTAATCGTAGGGATCGTTGCCGTCCGGCGACAGCCCCTGGCGGGCCAGCTCCTGGTTGACGGCATCGGCCTGGGTGGAATCGGCGCCGCAGCAGGTGGTGTCGCGGTCGATGTGCGCCGCGCTTAGCAGCACGCTGAGTCGGTCATCGGGTTCCCACAGCAACTTGCCCTGCACATTCCAGTCGTCGGCATCGTTCAGGTCGTCGGCGCCCGCGTTGTCGTAGTAGCCGTCGCGTTGGTGAATGTCGCCCGACAGCCGGTATGCCAGCGTATCGCTCACCGGCCCCGAGGCGGCGACCGTCAGTTTGCCCATGCTGTAGTCACCCACCGTGGCCTCCACGTAGCCCTCGAACTCCTCCGTGTTGGGGCGCCTGGTAATGACGCTGATGGCGCCGGCATTGGCGTTCTTGCCGTACAGCGTGCCCTGGGGGCCCTGCAGGACCTCGATGCGCTCGATGTCGGTCAGGTCAGCCGTGCCGAGGCCCGAGCGCCCCATGAACACGCCATCGACAAACAGGCCTACCGAAGGCTCCAGCGCGGGATCGGTCTGCGACGTGCCGATCCCGCGAATCGTCAGCCGGGTGGTGAACGGGCTGGAATTGGCGTTCGCATTCAGGCTGGGTGTCATGATCGCCAGGTCGCTGGCGTTGCTGATGCCGGCCTCCTGGATGGTGTCCGCGTTGAAAGCCGTCACGGCCACCGGCACGTCCTGCAGGCTCTGCGCGCGTTTCTGCGCCGTGACGATCACTTCTTCCAGCATCATCTGGGCGGAGGCGCCCGAGGCGGCGAGTGATAGCGTGAGTAAGGGGACTGCAGACCGGATGCGAGGCATTGTTTTCTCCTGTTGCTTTGCTGTATTATAATGGCATATATTATGTCATTATATAGTTGTGCATCTTAAGTCGGAATCGTGCAGCTGTCTACACGAATTTTTACTTGGTGCCCCGGATGCATATACACAAACGTTATATGGGCGGCCGCTCGGGGCCGGGCCGTGCACTCGCCCCGGTGAGCCGCATCGCGCTGACCTCTGACAGGTGCAATAAATGAAGAAGGCGTTGATCACCGTTGTGCTGGCTGTTGTCGGCTTGCTGTCGGTGCTGTTCTGGCTGGCCTTCCTCTCCGCGCGACCGCCGGTCACGACAGACCCTGCGACACTGGCGGGCGACGGCAGCGCGATCAACTACTGTGAACTTCCGGTTCTGGATGGACGCAGCAAGCGGGCGCGGGACATTCCCAAGGGCAACACGCCCGGGTGTGCGTACACGCACTTCCCGCTGCCGGTGCTGGCACAGTGCACTGAACCGCTGGCGCAGGGCGCCGACGACATCCGCGGCCTCTGGCGCGTGGTGGAGGGCGCGCGCACTGGCCATGTGGAGCGCGTGGAGCAGTGCGGCAGCCGCGTCGTGGTGACTGCCGCGGGGATCATCCACGACTACGGCCCCAACAGCACTGCGGGCCTGAACACGAACGACACGGAGGGCTCGGTGCTGTTCACCTTTGGCGAGCGGGAGTTCTGCATGCGTACCTCCGCGTCGATGATCTGGGAGGAGGGCGTGCTGAACTTCTACGCCTTCGGTTGGGGGCCGCAGGTGGTGAAACGCTACCGCGACGGCGAGCAGCTGGTGTGGGAATACCTGGACGGCAGCGTCAACCGCATGGAGCGCCTCTGTACTTTGCCCGAGGAGCACAAGGTGCCCGAGCCACGAGGCAGGCGCTTCAAGCTTCTATAACAGCGCCTGCGCGGAATGGCGCAGGTGAACATACGACTGGTCGATCCCGGCGGATCGCGCGGATAGCGCAGCGGCCGGAGCAAACGGAGATATGCCATGGAATTCATGCGTACGCCGGATTCGCGGTTTACCGATCTCGCGGACTACCCCTTTGACCCGCACTACCTGCACGTGGACGACACCGAGGGGGGGCAGCTGCGGGTGCACTATATCGACGAGGGTCCCCGGGAGGGCAACCCGGTGCTGCTCCTGCACGGGCAGCCCACCTGGAGCTATCTGTACCGGCACATGATTCCGCTGCTGGTCGACGCCGGCTTGCGCGTACTCGCCCCCGATCTGGTCGGGTTCGGCCGTTCGGACAAGCCGACGCAGCGCGAGGACTATACCTACGCGCGGCACGTGGCCTGGATGTCCGACTGGCTGCTGCAGATGGACCTGCAGAACATCACCGTGTTCCTGCAGGACTGGGGCAGCCTGATCGGCAACCGGCTGGTAGCGGCGTTCCCGGAGCGCTTCGCCGGCGTCGTGCTCGCCAACGGGGGACTGCCGGCCGGGCCGGTTCCCGAGGAGTTCGCCGAACCGCTGCGGCAGGCCTACGAGACGTTGCCCGTGGTTAAGGCGGCGGAGCTGGACGCACGCTTTCGCGATACCGCCGGCATCCCCGGCTTCCTGTACTGGCGCAAGTTTGCCGCCGAGAGCGAGGAGATCCTGCACCCTGGCGCCGTCATGGACCTGATCGGCGGGGCGCGAAAACTCTCGGCCGCGGAGAGGCGCGGATTCGATGCGCCCTTCCCCGACGAGAACTTTGTAGCGGGCGCGCGCCAGTTCCCGACCCTCGTGCCGCTGTTCCCCGACGAGCCGGAGGTGGCGGAGAACAGGGCGGCCCTGGAGGTGCTGGCGACGTTCGACAAGCCCTACCTGTGCGCCTTCGCCGACGACGATCCGGTGACCGCCGTCATGGAAAAGCCGATCAGGGAGAGTGTGCCGGGCTGCAGCGGCATGCCCCACCGGACCATCGGCC
>JAWVYG010000571.1:0-2979 GCA_033722815.1 Halioglobus sp. | reverse complement strand
TCGTGGGCCAGTTGCAGCACGTCGCGGGCGATGTCGAGCACGGTGCGTCCGCGGACCTCGGCCGCCAGGCCCAGGCGCGGTACGTCTTCGCGCAGTTTAAGCCGTTCTTCCATGCTCCAGTCCGCGGCGATGTCCCAGGCGGCGTCCAGCGAATCCTGGTGGTACAGCAGACCGGCCCACAGAGCGGGCAGGGCGCAGATGCGCCGCCAGGGTCCGCCGTCGGCGCCGCGCATCTCCAGGAAACGCTTCAGCCGAACCTCGGGAAACGCGGTGGTCAGGTGGTCTTCCCAGTCCTTCAGCGTCGGCTTCTCGCCGGGCAGGGCCGGCAGGCGGCCTTCCAGGAAGTCGCGGAAGGACTGGCCGGAAGCGTCGATGTACTCGCCGTCGCGGTAGACGAAGTACATCGGCACGTCGAGCATGTAGTCCGCGTATTTCTCGAAGCCCATGTCGCCGTCGAACACGAAGGGCAGCATGCCGGTGCGGTCGGGGTCGGTGTCCTCCCAGACCCGCGAGCGGAAGCTGAGGTAGCCGTTGGGCTTGCCGTCGGTGAACGGCGAGTTGGCGAACAGGGCAGTCGCGATCGGTTGCAGCGCCAGCGAGGTCCGGAACTTGTGCACCATGTCGGCCTCGGAACTGAAATCCATGTTGACCTGGATGGTGCAGGTGCGCGACATCATGTCCTGGCCCAGCGTACCGACCTTGTCCATGTACTCGCGCATGATGCGGTAGCGGCCCTTGGGCATCCACTCCATCTGGTCGCGGCGCCACTTGGGCTGGAATCCCATGCCGAGAAAGGCCGCGCCCAGCGGCTCGGCGACGGCCTGGACCTGCTTGAGGTGTGTATAGACCTCGGTGCAGGTCTGGTGGATGTTGTCCAGGATGGCGCCGGACAGTTCGAGCTGCCCGCCCGGCTCCAGCGTGATGGACGCGCCGGTCTCGTCGGTGAGCGCGATGATCCTGCCGTCCTCGAGTACCGGGTTCCAGCCGAACTGCTCGGCCAGCGCGGTCAGAACCGCCCGGATTCCGCGCTCGCCCGCGTAGGGCAGGGGGCGGAGGGTGTCCAGGGTGTAGCCGAACTTCTCGTGCTCGGTTCCCAGTTTCCACCGGGACGCCGGCTTGCAGCCGCTGGCCAGGTATTCGACCAGTTCCTGCCGGTTTTCGACGGTGGGCGACTTGTTCAAGGGCATCTCCGCATCGGGCGTCATCGGCGTTTCGCATGGGCCGGGAGACAAGGATACACGCAGCGGCGCGGCTGCGACAGGCCGTAAAAATGGCAGCACCGTGACGGCGCCGCGGCGTTCCGGCGCAATCGCCTGTAAGCCGGTACCCAGCCCCGGGGTGATGCTCTATCATTGGCCCCTTGGATACCATCGTCATCAAGGGCGGCGCCACGCTGTCGGGCACGGTCTCGACCGGGGGCGCCAAGAACGCCGCGCTGCCGTTGCTGTTCGCGACGCTGCTCGCCGACGGCGAGTACCGCTTCCGTAATGTCCCGCGCCTGCGCGACATCGATTCCACGCTGCTGCTGCTCGAACACCTGGGAACCCGCGTTGATCGCAGCGGCGACACGCTGTCGGTGCACGCGGTGGAATGCGGCCACCTGGATGCGCCCTACGACATCGTGCGCAAGATGCGCGCGAGCATCCTGTGCCTGGGGCCGCTGCTGGCGCGCTACGGCCGGGCCAAGGTCAGCCTGCCCGGCGGCTGCGCGATAGGCAGCCGGCCGATCAACCTGCACATCGAGGCCCTGCAGCAGATGGGGGCCGAGATCGATATCGAGCACGGTTACGTGATCGCCCGCGCGAAACGCCTGCACGGCGCCTGCATCGTGTTCGAGAACGCGACCGTCGGTGGCACCGAGAACCTGATGCTGGCGGCCACGCTGGCCAGCGGTACGACGGTGATAGAAAACGCGGCCAAGGAACCGGAAATCGTCGACCTCGCCGATTGCCTGGTCAAGATGGGCGCGCAGATCGACGGCGCCGGCAGCAGCGTGATCACGATCGAGGGCGTCGACCAGTTGCGCCCCTGCAGCCACCGCGTGATCCCGGACCGGGTGGAGGCCGGCACGCTGCTGATCGCGGGCGCGATCACCGGCGGCGACGTGCGGGTGAACGACTGCGTGCCCGGCCACATCGACGCGCTGACCCAGCGCATGGCCGAGTGCGGTTTCCGCGTCGACGCCGGCTCCGACTGGCTGCGCGTGCTGCCCTGCGACGGCTGGCGCGCGGTGGATATCAGCACCGCGCCCTACCCCGGCTTCCCCACCGACCTGCAGGCCCAGTTCATGGCGCTGATGACGGTGGCCCGGGGCACCTCGGTGATCACCGAGCGGATCTTCGAGAACCGCTTCATGCACGTGCAGGAACTGGTGCGAATGGGCGCAAACATCACCCCGAAGACGCAGGTCGCGATCGTTCGGGGGCGGCCGGGCGGGCTCAACGGCGCCCCGGTCATGGCCACGGACCTGCGCGCCAGCGCCAGCCTGGTGCTGGCCGGCTTGGTGGCGCAGGGTGAAACTACCGTTAACCGCATTTATCACCTGGATCGCGGCTATGAACGACTGGAAGCGAAGCTCAAGACCCTCGGTGCGGCCATCGAGCGGCGCGCGGGCGAAGGCTGACCGGGCCAGTCGCTGGCTGATCTTCTTCCTGCTCGGCCTGGCGCTGCCGGGGCAGGCCGATTTCCGCGTGCCCCCCTACGTCCAGAATCCGACGACCTCCGGTGTCACGCTGGCCTGGTTCAGCGAGGGGGAACAGCCCGGCGAAGTGCTCCTGTCGCGCGAAGGGGGCAAGCCATCCGCGCCGGGCGTTGCCATCAGGTCCGAACCCGCGCCCGCGGCCGCGCTGGACTACCACCCTTCGGAGCCGATCGCCGGCCGGATGCCCGTTCCGTTTCACCACGAGGTGCGAATAGGGGGACTGGAGCCGGGCCGAAGCTATGACTACGTCGTCCGCCAGGGGAACAGCACTTTCGGTG
>JAWVYG010000570.1:0-2987 GCA_033722815.1 Halioglobus sp. | reverse complement strand
GTAACGATGTCCCACTCCTCGAAGGCCTCGTTCTCGGCCTCGATGCGCAGCAGGGTGCTGAGGAAGTCGTCCTTCTCGTCGGGCATGGTGCGCCGCTCGGCGATGACGTCGCGGATGATATCGATGGCGCGGTTGCTGTCCTGGCGGGCACTCTCGCGCTCCTCGTCGGATATCGTGGGATTCCACGCCGCGGTGAACGTCATGATGACTTTCTTGATGTCGGGCCAGTATTTTTCCGGTATGCCCACCATGCGCGTAATCGAGATGAAGGGGATGTGCTCGGCGATCTCCGCCTTGTAGTCGAACACCTCCGGCTGGCCGAGCTCGTCGAACAGTTTTTTCACTTCCGGCTCGATCTTCGCCTGGATGGCGTCGACCACGTTGCGCGAGAAGGCGGGTGCCGTCACCCGTCGTATGAGGCGGTGGTGATCGTGGTCGGCCAGCAGGCTGTGGCCGATCATCGCGCGCTCGAAGTTGCTCCACTGGTCTTCGGCCGGTCGCGGCGGGGCGAATTCCCAGTCGTAGAAGTCCGAGGACAGCGGCTCCTCCTTCCAGCACGCCATGATGTCGTCCATGCGTGTGATGATCCATGCCTGCCAGGGTTCGTACCATACAATGCGTCCGCGCCGCGCCAGAGCCAGGCACTGGGGTATCGGGTCCCGCATGTATTCGCTGGAGTGCGGATTGAACAGCTCCTCGATCGGGGGCAGGTTCTCGGCGGCATCGGCCATGATTCTCTCCTTGTCAGAAACGGCAATCCTGATGGGACAGGGAAAGTGTAGCAACTTAACGTAAAAAGTATACATCTGTATACCTTTTGCATGGATTACGATTTCGTCATGCGCGCCGCCGGCCCGGACAATTACCGTCCCGCACGCGCGCCCGAAGGGGTACTATCACCGGCATGGAACTAGTAGTTTTTGACCTGGACGGCACCCTGCTGAACGGCCGATCAGAGGTATCGGACCACACGCGTGAGACACTGCGGCGACTGCGCGACCGGGACATCGCCTACACCGTCGCCACGGGTCGCACCCTGCATGCCTCGCTGGACCTGCTGGCGGGCCACGGTTTCGAGCTGCCGCACATCTACAAGAACGGCGTGGTGGTGTGGCACCCGCAGGAAGCGGCCTACAGCCATCGCAACCTGCTGACCAACGATGAGATCCGCAGCGTACTCGGCGCCTTCACGGCTGCGGGTGTCTCCCCCTTTATCTTCACCCTGGATGAGCGCGACTACCACGCGGTCTACCACCCGCCGCTGCGCACCGACGCGGAGCGCCGCCTCGCGCAGATGATCGCCAGGGATCGCGGCCTGGACGTGTTTCCCGTCGCCGACCTGCCCGGCGACGTGGACATCACCAACATCAGCGCCCTGGGCAGTCCGCAGGCCATTGCCGCCGTGCGTGACAGCGTCAGTGCCGAGGATCACCTGGTTGCCTACGGCGGTCCCGCACTGGAGGGGGAGCAGCTGCACTGGCTCGACGTGCATCACAGCGCCGCCAGCAAGGGCGGTGCGATCGACCTTATCAAGCGCGACCTGGGCGTCAGCCGCGTCATCTGCTTCGGCGACAGCGACAACGATCTGTCCATGTTCCAGGTGGCCGATGAATGCTACGCCCCAAGCAATGCCAAGGATTCGATCAAGCGCGCCGCCACGGCGGTGATCGGCCACCACGACGAGGAGGGCATCTCGGAGTTCCTGCGCAGTCGCTTCAAACTCTGAATCTTTGCAGCACGGTGCCTGGCAGCGGCCAGACCTTCTGCACCAGGGTCCTGTGATAGACCAGAGCGCACAGGAACAGCAATGCCGGTACCAGGTGGATGCTCAGCCGCCCCACCGCGGCGAAATCGGCCGCGCCCTCGCCGAAGCCCGTAAACAGGAACAGGTACAGATAGGCGCCGACGGAGGAGGCCAGGGCGGTGGTGATTGCCAGGTAGGACCTGGTGATAACGCCGGGCATGAGCAACCCGATCGGCATGAACACGAGCAGCAGGTAACCCAGCAGGTGCCAGTTGTTGTGCAGCCACGTGCTCTTGATCACACCCAGCAGCGCCTCCATGTTGAAAGTCGGCAGCAAGTCCTGGACGCGGTTGCCCGCGACCTCCCAGTCCTGCGGCAGGATGAGCATCAGAAGTACCACCCACAGCAGCAACAGCAGGAACAACTTGGCGGCCTGGCGGCGCTGCATGAAGATCGTCGCCACCGCGGGAATGAGTGTCAGCGTCCAGATAAAGCCCTCGTTCTTGATCAGCGGGCAGAATGCGGCGAACAGCAGCGCCAGCCCGGCCAGCCAGGACTGGCGCAACCGGATCCAGTTGTGCATCGACATCAGCGCACAGGCATAGGCCGCCCCGAGGAACAGGTCGGCGTAGCCCGCCAGGGCGACGTGCGTGTTCATCAGGGGCATGGACAACAGCAGGTAGGTGGCCACGGCGCAGATCGCGGTATCGACGCCCGCGATGCGCAGCTGGCCATAGAATGCCGCACCCAGTCCCGCCAGGCAGAACAGCCAGGGCAGGTTCATGAGACTCTCGTCCCAGCGGTCCAGGGCGACGTTCATCCATACCTGCAACAGCGGGACGGTTGCCGGGTAGTAGGGGTGGCGGTCCGTGAATACACCGCTGCCGCCGGCGTCCAGCCATTCCTGGTTGCTGACGAAGGGCACCATGCTGCGGTACTCGAACCATACGCGGGCCTTGGTCGCCCAGTGCATCGTGGCGTCCCATGGGTACAGGGGGCGTGCGATCAGCTCCAGGCCGAGGTTTGCCAGCCGCGCCAGGATAAGGGCGGTCACGAGGGCGATCAGCCAGCGCTCCCCCGCGCGCAGTGGGTGCGCCGCCGCCTGCAGTTGCTGCGGCCTTTTTAACAGCCCGAGCAGCAGGCACACTGCGGCCAGTGCAGCGACGAGCGCGGCCGTGGGCGCTAAGCTGATGCCGAAGCCCAGGAAATCCATCAGCCGCATGATCTGCGGTATAGCCAGCAT